>NZ_JBMFKV010000023.1:0-18251 GCF_049971835.1 Pyrobaculum sp. | reverse complement strand
TCTTCGACAGCCAGCTCGACAGCATTCCTCATACCAATACCATAAGACTGCAAACCTCCAGTCAAAGGCAGAGCGGCCCCTATATAAACTCTAATTAGCACCTTCTCCTTAAGTTTCTGTAGCGTAGTATTGAGGATTGCTATCTGCGTAACTAGCTCCTCTCTTTGTTTTGTCAGTGTCAATACTTGAGTCTGTAGCTCAGCGACACGTCTCGCCAGCTCATCCCTCTGCCGTGTCAGGTCTTGTATCTGGGCTTGGGCGTCTCTCAGCCGGTTTTGCACATCTTGGAGCTGGGCTGTGGTGCTTTCCAGCTCGCGCCTAGTCTGCTCAAGTCTTCTATTAGCCTCGTCTAATTGCTGTTGTGTAGTCTGGAGCTTACTCTGGACGTCTAGTAGCTGGGCCGTGGTTTTCTGCAACTCCTCGCTCTTCGCAGTGAGCTGACGCTGAAGGTCTTGAATCTGCCCCCTAGCCGCGTCCAGCTCCCTCTTCAAGGCTCCATTTTCTACAGAGGCCCCGTACCAAAGTACAGCAAAAGTCCCAGCAATTACAGTTATTATGGCAACAGCAATTATTTGTGGCTTTAAATTCATAACAGTCTGGATAAATCGTTTTTATATATATTGTTGTCGTAACTAAGTACAACTACTGTTCTACGCCCTTTACTAAAAATAATGACTTTAGATCTCGCTTCATGCCTGTAGAGGTGCTTAGTAGCTACCTTAACCCCACCCACACCGAGAAAGCACGATGTCGCCAACACTACCCCTATACATACTCGTAACAATGCTCACAAGGCACAACAGTTAATACATTATATAACACGCTACCCTTAATCAAAGACTATTCCGAGATAGGCTAAGATGACTAAATAAGTACATACTCTAAAACGTGTAACAGCAAACTCTTAAAAAGCGAGATATATCCAAGCACCGGAACTGGGATAAGGTAGCCTTTGCATGGACTCTGTACGCTTTCTCACCGCATCGCTAAAGCTCATAGAATAATAGAGCTCAGTATATGTAGTGAGGTAACCGTTGTCATGAAATATATAGATTTTGTAGCTCAGAAAAAGTTAAATAGTTAAATTAGCAAAGAGATATGGGAAGGGTTCCCGTGCTATTACTACTACTGGTTGTGCTAGCTTTTTCACAACAAGCGTCTCCGCAGAATCAGCTTGGGCCCTCACTAAATTGGGTCGTCGAGTCTAACCCATCGAATAAGGAAGATCGCGCATTGGGCATCTGCCACGGAGATGAATATCTGTATATTGTTGGATACGACGAGGCGCCAGGCGACGCAGAGTGGCGAATCGAGATGAGGGATAAGAAGAGCGGGAGATTAGTAAAGGTGTGGACATACAACCCCAGCAAGGGGGAAGATGAACTGAGTGATTGTGTAGTCATCGGCGATAGGTTGTACGTCGTGGGCTCTGACGTAACACCGGGCAACGCCGAGTGGGCTATTCTGATCTTTGACATTAACTTGACCCTTCTTAGGTTAGAGAGATCAAATCCGTCAGAGGGGTGGGACAGGGCAGTGAGGGTGACTACAGACGGCAAGTATCTCTACATAGCTGGGGAAGAGGATGGTGTTTGGTGGCGGGTAGAGAAAAGAACCCTAAACCTCTCGTTAGTCAAGACGTATACATCTAGACGCGCAGAAGGCTCTATGACGGGCATCGGAATAAACCCGGTTACTGGGCGCATATGGGCTGTGGGCTTTGTAATTACTGATAAGGGACTTGTAGGCAGAATCGAAATCCTTACAAGTGACTTAAATCTTAGTAACTGGTTTGAAGTATTGAGGTACATACCGGAGGGTGTAGTTTTTGATAGTGAGGGTAATAGCTATGTGTATGGCGCGTTTGCTATTTTCAAATTCAGTTCAAAGGAGGAGGTGCTTGCGCAGAGACCGAATGTGCTGGCTTCGGCAAGTGTGGTAGTAGGCAAGCGACTATATTCACTAGACTATGACGTACTGAATATGAGGGAGTTGAACTATCTGCTTCCCTTAGGCAAGAACGTTACGATTTTTGCTAATGTCTCTAATATAAGTCCTATATGGAAGGCTGTCTATGACGGCTATAGCATCTACCTAGCTGGCACTATAAATAGGACTAATGACCATAGATGGTTAATTGCCTCGGTTTCTGTGCCTGTCGTTGTGAATATAATTGGGATTGATGGGTTTGGGCGACTTCGCGACTGGGGGATCGAGGTGGTAAACTCGACTGGGGGCGTGGTGGCGCGTGGCCGTGGGAACGTCACCGTTGAGCTTCTCGGCGGGAGGACATATGTAGCAAAGGTGGAAGGCCTCGGGACACAGATTACTAAGAGTTTTGTAGCTAGCGATGGGCTGAAGGTGTCACTGGCAATACCTACTGCGTTGATCACAGCCAGGGCTGTGGACGGGTTTGGGCGGGTTAGGGACTGGGCTGTCACTGTGGTGGGGGTTGCCGAGGGTAGGGGAGCCGTCGGGCCGGTGGAGGTTTTGGGCAACAAGTCGTATACTGTCGTTGTGTCGGCGTTTGGTCGGGTATTTAACAAGACTGTATATGTTACGCCCGGCTCTGTTTTAAACGCCACTGTGGCGGTGCCCACGGCGTATATATCTGCCCGGGTTGTTGACGGTTTTAAGAGGCAGAGGGAGTGGCCGGTGGAGATAGTGGGAGTGGGAGCCAGCGTGGGTGTGGTAGGGCCGGTGGAGGTGCTTGCGGGTCAGTACGTCGTGAAGTCGACGGCGTTTGGCGCTGTGTTTAACAAGACTGTATCTGTGGTTGGCGGTCAAAACGCCACAGTAGTTGTTGAGATACCTACTGGGTTAATTACGGCGCGGGTGGTAGACGGCTTTGGGGCTCAGAGAGACTGGCCTATCGCTGTTGTGGGGATAGCGGAGGGGCGTGGCTCTGTAGGCCCGGTGGAGGTGTTGGGTGGCAGGAGGTATGTCGTGACAGCTGTGGCTTTTGGGAAGAACTTCACCGAATACGTAGATGTTGCCGCTGGAGCTAACCAGTCCGTTGTGGTTAAGGTGCCAACTGGGAGAATTGCGGTGAATGTAGTTGATGGATTTGGGAGGATTAGGGAGTGGCCAGTGGAGATAGTGGGGCTGACCTCAGGTAAGGGGACGGTGGGGCCTGTGGAGGCTATCTCTGGCTCGTATACCGTTAAGGCCAGGGCTTTTAATAGGGAGTTTAGCGAAACGATTAATGTGCAAGCTGGTCAAGAGATTGTGGGGGTTGTTAAGGTTCCTACTGCCGTTATTAACGTGACGGTGCTTGATGATGAGAGAAAGCCTCTAGATAAGTATGTGGAGTTGGTCTTCGTAAATGGAGAAACCTATACCAAGCCGCCAATTAATCTGGAGTTGTTAGCAGACAAGTACCAAGTTAGAGTACGTGCTCTGGGTAAAGAGGTGGTTCAAGAGGTGGTGTTGAGCTCCGGAGAGGCTAAGAATGTAGAGATAGTTGTGCCGGGTACGGCTGGTGTCGACATAGGAGGAACCCGCCTTACATACACAACGCTAGGCGCCATTGCCGCTGGCATTGTCGCGTCAGTGGTGGCAGTTGGCATCTACGCATTAAAGCGCAGAAAAAAGACTTGATACAATCAAAACTAACTCATTTTTAACATAGTATTAAGTAGTTAATTTAAAAAACTAACAATGTAAAACCTAGCTATGGGTACCCTATTGGGGAACTTGGTGATAAAATCAAAACAGTGGAGTTTACTAGATGCTATGTACTTATATCTATATCGGAGGTACGTTTCAGATGTGTATGCTTTCTATGACTGTGATGAGCCAACCCCGGCATTGACCGGTGACGTAATTGCTCGAGTGCTGATATGAACCTCTTCGCATTGGTCCTCTTGTCGAGGGCCGTGTATTCACTTATGTGGTTCTTCACAGCACCTGTCCTGCCGGCGATTCTGCGGGATTTAGAGGTAGACCCGTCCCAGGCCGGCCTACTGCCTGCCGTCTTTATAATTGGGGCTGCGGTTACGCAGATCCCAGCCAGCTACCTAGGTGCCCTATACGGCCACGATAAGGCGGCGGGGCTCGGCATGGTTATCTTCGGCGCGTCGTCTATACTGCTGAGCCTCTCCCCGGGGTGGATCTGGCTCCTGCTGTTCAGAGCCCTGGGGGGCGTGGGCGCCGGGCTTTTCTTCTCCACCGCGGGGGCCGTCCTCGTGGCTCTCAGACCCAACGCCGTGGGGTCCGCCCTTGGTTGGTACAACGCCTCTTTCAACATCGGGGCGTTTGCGGGGTACTACTGGGGCTTCGCGGCGGCTGTGCTGGGCTGGAGGGCGGCGCTCGCCGCGCCGGGGGCGCTCTCCATCGCGCTTGGCCTCCTGTTGCTGAGGGGCAGGGGTTTGAGAAGCCCCGCCTCCATCAGCCGCGGCGCCGTCGCCTACGGACTGGCCTCCTTCCCCTTCTGGGGCGCCGTCTACGCGGCTAACAACCTAACGGCCACGTGGCTCCACCTGTTTAGAAACTTGAGCGAAGGCGTCGCCGGGGCAATATCCTCCGCCGCCATGGTGTCCGGCTTCTTCGGCGGCCTTTTGGGAAGGCTGTACGACAGGTTGAGGAGGAAGCACGTGCTGCTCCTAGGGGCCCCTCTTGTCTCTACGCTGGTGTACCTAGCCATTCCCGGCGCGCCGCTGTGGGTAACGCCGTTGCTCGTCTTCCTATACGGCATGTCTTTCAACGCCTATATCACCTCCGTCTACGCCGCGGCGTCTAGGAGGGCGGAGAACCCAGCCTCAGCCCTCGCCATAATCAACATAGTCAACATGGCGCTTGGCCTCCACTTCAGCTACGCCTTCTCGTGGCTCATGACGCAGTCGCCAGAGTACCCGTGGCACATGCTGTCACTCCTCACGTTTATATCAGCCCTCTCCACATATATAGTGGCAAATAGACTAAAGATTTATTAATAAATGTATTTGGACAAGGGGGTGAAGGCGGTTGTGGCCCTGGGGGGAAACGCCTTTAACAAACCCGGCGAGCCGATAAACCAAGACACCCACTTAAAAAACGTAGACACGGCGGCCAGGGTCATAAGCAGAATAGTAGACGAGGGGTACAGAGTGGTGGTGACCCACGGCAACGGCCCGCAGGTGGGCTTCCTCGCGGAGCTCCAGAGAGACAAGCCGGCTTTTATGCTAGACGCCCTCAACGCCGCGACCCAGGGCCTCCTGGGCTACCTCCTGATCTCGGCCATAGACCGGTACCTGGGCGCAGGGCGTTCAGTAGCCGTGGTGACGAGGGTAGAGGTAGACTGCGGCGACCCCGCCTTCAAGAACCCCACGAAGTACATCGGACCTCTCTACCACGAAAGGGAGGCGGAGGAGCTGTCTAAGCGGTATGGGTGGCACTTTAGGCAGGACCCCAGAGGCGGCTGGCGCCGAGTCGTGCCATCACCCACGCCTAGGAGAATTATAGAGCTCGAGGCGGTGAGGCGGCTCTCCGACGCCGGCTACGTAGTGGTGGCCGCGGGGGGCGGCGGCGTGCCCACATGCAATGGAGTGGGCGTAGAGGGCGTGGTGGATAAAGACCTCGCCGCGGCGCTCCTAGCAACCGAGCTGGGGGCAGATCTCCTCCTCATCCTCACCGACGTAGACGGGGTCTACATAAACTACAGAAAACCCAACCAGCGAAGGCTGGGGATAGTACACGTCGACGAGCTGGAGAGGTATTATGCGGAGGGCCACTTCCCGCCGGGGTCGATGGGGCCGAAGGTCCTCGCCGCAATCGAATTCATTAGGCGAGGCGGCAGGAGGGCGGCCATCGGGGCGCTGGAGGAGGGGTACGAAGTTTTTAGAGGCCTGAGGGGCACACAAGTGGTACCCTAAGGGGAAGTTAGCTAGTAGGGTGGTGGAGTAGAACACCCAAGCAGATACGCCTTACCTAAGGCGCCCTGGAGGCGTTGATACGCCTAGAGCCCGTGTGCACCGACGTGGGAATATGCCAGGGAAAAACACACGTTTGGAACAGTGGAGAGATGGAGCTTGTTTTAGGCCAGGAAGTCGGAGAGGGGCCTCTCCACCTCCTCCCTCTTCTCCAAGTCTCTTATCTTCACCACGCCTTTTTCCAACTCCCTGCGGCCTATAATTACCAGGTGTCTAGCCCCCGTCTTCAGCGCGTATTCAAAAGCGTCTTTTAGACTCTTCTCCCCAAGCTCCACCACCGCGCTGTGGCCCCCGGCCCGTAGCTTTCTGGCCACGGCTACGGCGTATTTATACGCGTCGTCGTCAAAGATGTATATGTAGTAGTCCAGGGGCTTCTCAACCGCCTGGAGGCCCACCGCCTCCATTAACCTCTCCACGCCGACGGCGAAGCCCAGGGCGGGCGTCGGGACGCCGCTGTAGAGCCCCAGCAGGTCGTCGTACCGCCCGCCGCCGCCCACCGCCAGTCTGTACTCCCCCACGAAGGCCTCGAAGACGATCCCCGTGTAGTAGTCGAGCCCCCTCACTATAGACATGTCAAACCTCATCTTCTCCAGCGGCACAGACGCCTCTAGATAATTTACAAACTTGCCGTAGGCGGCGCCCAGCTTGGGGTCAAGCTTCGACAGCACGTCCACCGCCTCCTCTAGAGAGAGCTCCCCCGCGGCGTCGTATATCTCCTCCGCTACCTCTCTAGAAAGCCCGCCCTCCGTCATTATGCCCACCACCTCCTCCCTCGGGAGCTTGAGCTTCTTGTCCAACGCTTTGTACACCACGTCTCTGTACTGGGCGGCTCCGAGGCTCTCCAGAAGCTTATCCACAGCCCTGCGGTCGTTTATCTTTACCAGGTAGTTAGAGGCGCCGGCCGCCTCCAGCGACGCCGCCAGCACCTGCACCACCTCGGCGTCGGCCCTGGGGCTGGGGGAGCCTATCAGCTCCACCCCAAACTGGTAAAACTCCCGGTACCTCCCGTGCTGAGGCTCGTCGTATCTAAACACCTTGGTGAAGTAGTACCACCGGACGGGCCTCGGGAGGTCTAGGTTGTAGGAGAGCACCCGCGCCACGGGGACAGTCATGTCGAACCTCAGCCCCAGCTCCCTCCCCGCCTTGTCCCTGAAGTAGTAGATCTCCTTGACTACCTCCTCCCCCGCCTTCTTTGCCAACACCTCGAAGTGCTCCACCACCGGCGTCTCCACCCTCCTGTAGCCGAAGGACTCGGCCACCGCCCCCAGAACCTCCTCCATGCGCCTCAGCGCGTAGAACTGCGGGGGGAGCCAGTCCCGCATCCCCCTGACGGGCCTCCTCAGGTGGTCTGGCACGCCGCTCATAACGCCCTCCTCTCCACCACCTCTTGGACGATCTCCACGCCCTGTTGCTTCAGCGTGGCGATGAGCCTCGGGAATAGCCTATTAGACATCCCGATGTACTCAGGCGGCGTGACGCCGGGCTCGAGATCCTTCACGACGTATATCATCCCAACGGCGACGCTACCCGTGGCGATCTGCATCGCCGTCCACCTCTCCCGCGGCCTCGCCAACACCTCGTACTGGATCTTCCTCTCGCCCCTCGCCCCCACGACCCTCATATACACCACGTCCCTCACGTCGAACTTCAGCCTGGCGAGAAGCCTGGCCGTCACGAGGCGGGGCTGGGGGTCCCCCTCCTCAGACATAAAGCCCAGGTCCCTGAGGAGCTTGATCTTCTCCAGGTGACCGGGCCACCTCAGCGTCTTCTCGTACATATTCGGCACGTCCAGCGTCTTGAGGAGCGTGCGGAGGCCGTCTGTGTAGAAAGCCTCAAGCAACCCCAGCGGCGAGTGCACCAACTCCACATCACTCAGAGGGTCAACAGCCGCCACCTGGCCCCCCCTCTTGACCCTAGCCGGCCTTGTGTACTCCTCGATGAGATCGGTGGGGCTCCACGTAATTGAGTAGCCCAGGGGCCCCACGGGCCGCTCCGGAATCCCCCCCACGTATATCCCCAGCTCGTCCACGCGGCCCAGATCAGCCACAATCCTCCCGGCCAACACGTTGCTCAGCCCCGGGGCGACGCCGGCGTCTGGAATGTAGCGAGCCCCCGCCCTCCTAGCAACCTCGTCCAGAGCGAGGGGGTCCTCGGCGTAGAAAGAGACGTCGACCACGTCGACCCCAGCCTCCAGCGCCCTCCTCGACGCTTTGTAAGACACGTTGCCCGGCAAGGCGTTGATAACAAGGTCGTATCCCCCCACCGCTACCTCCAAGGCGTCTTGGGCAAGCGCCTTGGGGCACGCGCCGCCCTTGTCCACCGCCACCACCTCGTGCCTAGGCGAGAGCGCCTCGTAGATATAGCTTCCAATGTGCCCACAGCCCATTAGCAGAACTTTCACAGACCGCCCCACACCTGTGTATTTATATTATTTGAACACCTCAAGCTCGGAAAATATGTAATTAGTAGCGTATCCACTCACCACACCTGCCAAATACGCCAAGTACACCAACACGCCCAGAAGGCTCAGGAGGTTTGTCACTAGGTAGTTTGTCAAGTTGCCTACCGCCGTGGCGGCGTGGTATTTAGCCCACCCGCTTAAAAACGGGGTGCCGCGGTCGGCAAAGGTCCACATGCGGTTTAGTAGGTAGTTGGTGGTCAGGCTGACCTCAATTGCCGCGGCTGTGGAGAACACGGTGGGTAGCCAGCCTAATAGATACAAGACAGCCCAGGCGACTCCCACGCCTGTGGCCCCCACTGCGGCGAATTTCAAAGGCCTCCACCTCGACAGCACGAGGACCTGCCTCACGAAGTCTACTATGTGCCGCCTCCCCAGCTTAGAACGGCCCCGCGTCCTCTGGCCGAAGACGAAGGGGATCTCCTCGACGCAACCCGGCTTGCACTGCACCAAGACGTCTAGCAGAATTTTGTAGAGGCCCGTCGGCTTGACCCCGGCCACGCAGTCTCTCCTGTAGGCGAAGAAGCCCGAGACGGGGTCCTTGACCCCCCTCGCCTCGCGTAGCAGAAGCCTCGCCAGGAGGACGGCCCCCCTCGACGTCACCCTCCTCGCGAGAGGCCAGCCGGCCACCCGGCCCCCCTGGACGTATCTAGAAGCCACAGCCAGACAGCCCCGCCTAGCCGCCTCCACGAGCCTGGGGACAAGCTCCGGGGGGTGCTGGAGATCCGCGTCCATGACGACAACCACATCGCCGGAGGCGGCCCGGGCCCCCTCGACAACCGCGCTGGACAGCCCCCTCCGCCCCTCCCTCACAACTACGCGGACCGGGAAGCGCGCCGCCAGCCTCCTGGCCACCTCCGCCGTGCCGTCGGGGCTGTTGTCGTCCACCACCACCACCTCGTAGCCGCCGCCCAGCGCCTTGTCCAGCCTCTCCACAAGCTCTGGGAGGTTCTCCGCCTCGTTGTAGGTAGGCAAGATCACCGACACGCTGGACACCGCCGCGTACTACTCATCCACTTTTAAACATGCAATACTTCTGAAAACGCAAAGCATAAATAGTAGTTTTAAGTGTGAGACGTGGAGCTGAAGCGGCTTTTTGACGAGAGGGTGTCTTTCGTCTACGGCCCCAGCGGCGCAGGGAAGACGGTGCTGGTCTCCAGAGCCGCCTTTGAGCTGGCGAAGGAGGGGCTAAAGGTGGTCTGGGTTTCCTTTAACGAGGGGAAGGAGTCTCTCCACAACACGTGGACTAGCTTCGGGTGGGACCCCAGACAGATCTCTGTTTTCGACTACCCATACGTCCCCCAGTACAAGGAGACTCTCTTCAACCAGGTAATCGACTTAGCCTATAGAGAAAAAGCCGACGTCTTTATCGTCGACGGGGTGGAGGCCATAGTATTCGACCGGGCGACTGCAGACGCCTTTGTGAAGATGGGTATACGCACAATAGTCGGCATAGAAGCTAGGTACAACCCAATGGGGGACATTGCAGACGTCATTATAAGGCTTACTGCAAAATATACAAGCCACGCCACGATTAGAAGAGTTGAGATAAGAAAAGCCCGCGGCGTCGGCGTAACGACGCCGGTTTACTACATGGCCATACTCCCCAGCGGCCCCGTCTTGCTAACAGACGAGCAGACGCCCACCCTAGAGGAGAGGAGGATCCCGCCGCCCGGCTTGCTTGCTAATATAATAAGAGAGGTGCCTCTCGGCACGCAGATAGCCCTCTACGGCCCCTACCAGAGAATCTCGGCTATGGTGGTAGACGCCCCCAACTCCATCGCCTACGTCCACAGACCATACCAGTGGACCTACTTCAAAAAAGCCAAGCCGAAGCTGGTCTCCATATATGAACACAGGAGGCTGGAGCACTACGCCGAGAAGCTACTGTCGAGATACGTCATCACGCTAGACGCCGAGCTGGTACCCCGCGCCTATAGAAGATTTAGGAGCCACAACGCCGTTTGGGTGGACATATACACAGCGCCGCCGAACCCCTCCGAATACGACTACGTGCTGTATGTAGACAGCAGAAGGATAAAAGTAGAGCACTCCCCAGAGCCTGTGGAGACGCCGGAGCTACCCCTTCAGTAGCGCGGCGACGGCCTCGGCGCCGGGCTGGAGATCCGCCTCTATAGGCGCCCTCCCGCCCAGCAACTCCACCACCTCCTCCTCGTAGGCCGGCATGTCCTCATTCCTGTAAAACAAGCCGATGGGTATCTTGCCCACGGGGTCCAGCGTCGGCCACTCCAGCGCCTTTCTATAAGCCTGGAGGTAATCCCCAGGATCGTGGCCGGCCTCCTCCAGCTTGTAAACCCTAGCCCTAAACCAGTCGTATGTATTCACTCTATTAAACGTGACGCATGGACTCAGCACGTCCACAAGCGCGAAGCCCCGGTGCCTAAGCGCGTCCTTAATGAGTTTGGCCAGGTGCGCCACTTCGCCGCTGAACCCCTAATCTTCCTGTCAGAAACCCTAATCTGGTAAAACACCCTTGATAATCGAGCCGTACTGCCTATATCCAAAGACGTGGTATCCCAGCCGCGCAAACACAGACGCCAGAGATCTGCCGGTCGTCTCCACACCTTCGCACTGGACCCCGCTGATTCTAATCGTTTAATCCATGAAACTCACTTCGATTTCTACATAAAAACCTCAATGATATATCATGTAAGGGGTGCGCGAACCATTTAAAAAATTTACACCCCGCCCAGGTTCCACGCGGTGAACCAACGTTCACCACGTAAAAAACGTCGTGAACCACGCTTATCCCTTAAAAAAGCCTAGAAACAAGAAGCCAATGGAGGTAATCGCCATCGCCAGAGGCCCAGCCCCAGGCCTCTACTACATAGCCACAGCCCCACCCCGCTGCGGGCTCCTAGGGATAAAGCTCGCCGAACTCCCCACAGACGCAGAGCCCCCCTTCAAAGCCACCTACATAAAAACCAGACACGGAACGGCCCTCCTCAACATCTCCAAAATTAACATAGACAAATACCTACTAGACCACCTAGACCAAGTCATAGAGGGCGAGGTGAGAGACGGCGTGTTGGAGGGGGTGGCCTGCGACAAAAAAATAACTATAAGAGTACTCGATAGGTCATTAACTGGGCCGGTAATCGCCGTGGTGCCCGTCTATTACAGACGTAGAAAAATTCCACAAGCCGTGTTCACTCTCCTAGCCTACAGACTGCAACTAGTCTAAAACCTCACCCCCTCTGAACCAAAACCTTATCTCCCTCTCAGCCTCCTCCCGGCTGTCGGAGGCGTGCACCAGGTTGTACACAACCCTGCCCTCCTCAGCCGCTAAGTCGGGCGAGTCAATCGAGAAGTCGCCCCTTATGGTCCCCGGGGGCGCCGAGTGCGGCGCCGTCGGCCCCACGAGCTTCCTCACCACCTCCACAGCCCTATTCCCCTTCAAAACCATCACCACAATAGGACCCGAGGTCATGTACCTAACCAAGCTACGCTTAATCACACGCCCAACCTCAACCGGGTCACCGGTGCCCAGCCGAGAGACCGGGTCAATCCCCAGCTCTTGATAAGCCCTCAAAAGCTTGGAGCCAGCAGACCGAAACCACTCCTCCGACGAGGGGTAAAACCTCTCCACCTCCTCCGGAGAGGCCCTCACCATCTTCATAGCTACAATCCTAAGGCCAGCCCTCTCAAACCTCGAGATGATCTCCCCCACCAGCCCGCGCGCCACGGCGTCGGGCTTTAAAATGACCAGGGTGCGCTCAACCGGCACACCCACAAGACAGTCCCCCTATAAAAACCTAACAAGTAAAGATGCTATAGGAGTAGGTAAGCCACTAGGGGCACAGCCACCCCCAGCGCAATCGCCGCAAACGCCGTGTAGGAAGACGTCACGTTGTCCCCCACTGGCCCCGGCGCCTCCATAAGCCACCTAATTGCTCTGAGGTAGTAGGGCGTCGCCAACGCGCTGTTGACGACAACCCACGCAACTAGAAACACAGCCAGCTGGACATTTGGATACGACAAGATTAGTAGCACCAGGAGGAGCTTTGGCCAGAAGCCAAGAAGAGGCGGCAACCCTAATAGAGAAAACACGTTCAACACATTTAACACGCTCCTCCTCGGCGGGAGTAGGTCGGAAAAAGCGGCCCGCAAGTAGCCGAAAACCCCTGCCTTAGCCAGCCCCGACGCAAGCCCCTCAAGCACAACCACGAGGATCGCCAAATCGGCGGCCGACACCGGCGCGCCGAATAGGCTAGGCCGCTTTTCGGGTTCCCCGAGCCACCACACCAAGGACACGGCCGCGAGGGCGTACGACATGTGGGCGATGGAGGAGTAGGCCATAACCCTGCCCAGCGTCTTCGCCGTGAGCCCAGCCACGTTGGCGACGAGCATGGAGACAAGCGCCACCACCAGCGCCACAAGCCCCACCTCGCCAGGCGCCTTCAAGCTCTTGAAAATCGCCAAGAGAACGAAGAGGGCGGTCACCTTGCTAAACGCGGCGAGCGACGCCGCGCCGCCCGGCGACCCCAGGGCGTAGGCGTCTACAACCCACGCGTGGAAAGGCGCAATACCCAGCTCAAACATAAAGCCCAGCACCGCCAAGTACAGCCCCCACGGCCACCCAGCCACCGCCGCAAAGTAACCCACGACGATGAGCACCTTCCCCACCCCGGAGAACACAAGGTACTTCACAGCCCCCTCCACGTTCTCTCTCCCTCTGGTCATAGCCAAGAGGCCGTATACCGCCGCAGTAGCCAGAGCCAACGCTATGAGCCCATACACCACCGGCTGCGCGGCGTAGTACACATACACCGCCAGAGCCGCCGCCACCGCCGCAAATGAAAGGGCGAGACCAAAAGACCCCACCCTCCAGTCGAGGGCAAGCGCCAGCGCTACCAGCGCTACCAAAACCCCCACCGGCGTGCCGGCCGCCGCGGTGAGGGCCACAAGCGCCAGAGACGTGGCCACCGCCACGTACCGCCCATCTACCCTCACCAACAGCGGCGCCGCCAGAGACAACGCCAAGACTAGATAGGCGAAGTAGGCGATCATAGCAACACCAGCAGTAGAAGAATTACGAACACCCCTACAACAGCGTAGAACACGTACATGCTGATATAGCCGGTGGCCAGCCTCCTAGCCCAATTCGACACGGCCCCGAACAGCCCCGGCAACACGTTGTGATAAAGCCCGTCAAAAAGCCCCCTGTCAAACACCACATAGATAAACTTGGCGAGCCATATGTACAGCAGTGGAAGCACCCCGTCGTATAGAATAGGCAGATAGAACCTGCGGTACAGCGCCTCCCACAGAGGCTTTAGAGTCTCCGAGCGGAAGCCGGGGAGCCATATATACAGCACAAACCCCGTCAAGAACCCGGCCAACACCGCCACAAGCGCCTCGGTTAAGGGGAACTTCACAGCCGCGGCGAAGTACGCGCCCAGCGCCACAGTGGCCACGGCCAGCGCCGTGTAGGGAAGCCACATCAACACAGGCGCCTCGTGCACCTCCTCCGGCTCCCTCCCGTGGACAAACGTCAAGCCGATGAGCCGCAGGCCGTAGATCGGCGTTATGAACAACAATACGTACAGCACAGGCGCCAGCCACTCCACGTGGTACACATGCCCAGCCTCAAACACGTTTTCCAAGGCAAGATCCTTGGTGATGTAGCCGACAAAGGGCGGGATGCCCACAAGGCTAAGCATAGACAGCGCCATAGCCGCCGCGGTGATCTTCATATGCCTCGCCAGCCTCCCCACCTCCCCAATGAACCTAGTGCCCGCCTCGTGTATCACCGCGCCGAAGCCCATGAAGAGGCTGGCCTTAGACACCGCGTGCCCCACGATGTGGAGAAAAGCAAAGAAGAGCAACGCACCGAGCAGATGCTCCTCGTGCAGACCGAGCAACCCAGCCGCCCCGGCCGCCGCCGCGATGATGCCGAGGTTAGCCGCCGTGGAGCCAGCGAGGACAAGCTTGAACTCCATAGCGGTCAGCGCGATGAGTGTCGCTGCCAGAGCCGTCACGACGCCTACGACAGTAACCACCCAGAAATACAGCTCGGCGCCCTTCACCAGGAGGAAAATCGGCGTTGTGACAATCAACACGTAAACCCCAGCCTTAACCATCGTCGCCGCGTGTATCAGCGCAGATACGCTCGTCGGACCGGTCATCGCGGTGAGAAGCCACTCGTGGAACGGGAACTGGGCGCTCTTGGTGAACGGCCCCATGGCGAAGAACAGAAGCGGCACCACGCCCAGAGCCCTCAACGCCTCGGAGCCGCTCAGCTTTGAGAGAGACACCGTCCCCACCAGCGCGTAGAACAGGGCGATGGCTACTAGGAAGAAGGCGTCGCCGAAGCGCACCGTGAGGATGGCGCGCAGGCCGGCCTTGCTTGGAGTCCACCAGTAGGGCACCCCCGCCACCCTTTCCTCTTTGCCAACCCACTTGTCGTACTCGTCGCGGTACCAGTGGCCGATGAGAGCCCACGAGGCGAGGCCGACGCCCTCCCACCCAGCCAGGAGGAACCAGAGGTTCTCCGCGTAGACAATTATGAGCATGGAGGTGGCGAAGAAGCCGAAGAAGAACCAGTACCAGCCAGGCCTGTAGTCTCCCTCCATGTACTTGACGGAGTACAGCGAAATGGCGGCGATTAGCCACGCCACGAGGACTCCCATCGGCAGGCTGAAGTTGCTCAGCCTCACCTCGACGCCGGCGCCGACGGCTTGGATCCACGGAAAGCCGTAGATAATTGGCTTGTCGGGCGGCGGCGCGGACACGGTGAGGTATATGTAGGTGGCGAGTAGCGCCGATAGAAACGTCCCCAATGTGACGACCCACGCCTTGAACTTCTCCGAAGCGCTGAACAGCGAGGCTATTGACGTAATAAACGGCAGGAAAATAGTGAGGAGTACTACTTCCATAGCCTAGCCACCTCTATAGTTTTATATACGTTGTCTGCGAGTGCGCTGGAGAGGGGTGGTAGAAAGAGCAGAAGCGATATGAAGGCCGTCGCGACTATGGCCAGCAGGGCTAAGTCGACGGGGCCCTTGTCCTCTCTCTTGTGGGGGCCGAAGAACATCACGCGGATGGTGTTGAAGGCGTAGATGCCGGTCACCAGGAGGACAGCTGCGTAGGGTATGTAGTAGAGGTAGTGCGTGCCGAAGTACTTCGCGTAGGCTACCGTGAGCACTATCTCCGACACCATACCCACGCTCAGGATGCCCGCCAGGTTGAGGAACCCCACCACGGCGGCTCCCGCCAGCTCGGGGCGCCAGCCGTAGAGCCCGCCCATTTTCTCAATGTCGCGGGTGTGGAGGTGCATTATGAAGTAGCCGGCGGTCATGAATAGGACGGCCTTGCCTAGGCCGTGGCTTAGGTAGAAAAGCGCCGCCGCGGTGTAGCCGTGGGGGTTGAAGAGGGCCACGCCGAGGAGTAGATAGCCCATCTGCGACACGGTTGAGTAGGCGAAGAGCCTCTTCACGTCTTTCTGTAGATACGCCATTAGGCCGCCGTATATGGCTGTGGCTATGGCGTAGTAGACGAGCCACCGGGCCCACTCGGCGTTTGGCAGGGCGTACATCGCCGTGGCCGCTATTAAATACCCCCCTATGCCCACTAGGACGGGCGACAGGAGGGCGGACAGCGGCGTGGGGGCCTCTGCGTGGACGTAGGGGAGCCACATGTGAACGCCGAGGGCCGCCATCTTGATTAGGGAGCCGACTAGTATTAGGAGGAAGGCGGTTGCGTCGGCGCCTATGGGTTTGGCGTCTGTGAGGAGTGGTACGTAGTAGACTCCTCTTTGGTAGAGGAGGAGGAAGCCGGCTAGGACGAGGAACGCGCCGACGTGGGACCAGACGAGGTACATAACTGTAATCCTTACGCGGTCTCCGTATCCGTAGTACAGTACCTGGAAGAGGGAGGCTATGAGGGCTATTTCTATGAATACGTACACCATGATGAGGTTGGCGGCTACGAAGGCGCCGGCGAGTCCGCCTAGGAAGAAGCCGTATGTGAGGTAGAATAGGGAGGTATCTCTGCCCACCTCTTGGCTCCGGTGTTCCATGTACGGCGGTGAGTATATAGCGACGAGGATGCCTACGAGGGCTACTGTGAAGGCGAAGAGTCCGTTGAAGGGGGTTATGCGGAACGCCAATATATCAAAGCCCTTGAAGGTCGCCTCCGTGATGTCGACGCCGCCGAACGCCGAGTAGGCGGAGACGACTAGTAGGGGTATCAGCGCCAGCGCCGATATGTAGCCCGCCGTGTATGGCGACTTCTTTGCGGCGGCGTAGGCGGCTAGGGAGAGGGCCATTGGTATTAGGACTGTGGCTAGGGTGATCATGTCTCCCTCCCCCTGGTCATCGTGGACATGTCTGTTTCCTTTGTCATGGTGTAGTTGCGGTATATCAAGGCGGCTAGTATAGATGCCTCGGAGACGGAGATCATTACTAGTATCAAGACGCCGTAGAAGACCAGGGTTGGGTCCACCGCCGAGGCCGGCGCCAGGGCGGCGAAGGCGCCTACCGTCACCAGCTCAAGGGAGATGAGTAGCCTCACCAAGTTTCGGGTCACGGCTATGCTGTAGAGGCCGAGGAGTATCAGCACCACGCCTACCGCCACTGCGGGGGTCATGTCCTCCTCCCCGTCTCGATGGCCACTACGAGAGAGACGGCGGCGACGCCTACCAGCATAACCACGGCGTTTAGAAGGTCAGGAGGCTGGGCGGAGGGGGGCGCCCTCTGCGGGGCGGCCGTGGCCAGTACGCCGAGGGCGGCCGAGGCTAGGGTGAAGAGGGTGGCGGCGAGGAGGTAGCGGCCGCCCCATCTCTGGGCTCCTCCGTACATGGCGGCGGTGATTATGACGAGGAGCATGACGGCGCCTATGTATATGACGAAGATTAGGAAGGCGGGGGCGAACTGGGCTAGGTAGGCGTAGTAGGCGCCTACGGCGCCCGCCGAGGCGGCGAGGCTCGTGGCGGAGTAGACGTTGTCGCGGGAGTATACTGTTAGGATTCCGAAAAAGAGGGCGGCTGAGAGGATTATTATATCTATCATGGCGATTAGTAAAGACACGTTTTTAAAATATTACCTCCATTGCCTCGCAACGTATATTTACTGCTTTTGTATGTAAATTTATTTTATATTTATTATATTTACATAAATAAGCTACATAGATATTAAAATGGACATATTCCTAAAAACGAAAAATACAAGAAAGCGCGCCGCACCTAGGGGCTTAGATAACGCGGTACACATCGCCGGCCAGCGGCTGGTGTGTGGACGGCGCGCCGCTGTACACCGGCGTGTAGGAGGCGTTGTACAGCAGGAGGTCGGAGAGGGCGTACTGGTACATAACGTGGAGGTAGCTTGCGAGCATCACCCAGCTGAACCTCCCGGCCCCCACCTCGGTGTACGCCCCGTGGAGGACGAACTCGGGCCTGTAGGCGGCGGGCGCCGACGTCTTGTTCAAGTCGTGGTACGCCAGAGCCCACAGCGCAGTCTTGACGTAGTCCAGCCGGTCCGCCAGCTTGGTGTAGTATGTGCCGTTGAGGAGGAGCCTCGTCACGTAGTACTCGTGCCTCTTCTCTTTGTTCAGCGGCGCCCCGATCTTCACCTTGATGTAGTAGACGCGGTACTTCGCGCCGCGCACGTCGAACCACGGGGCTATGAAGTAGCCCACTCCGTCCACCGTCTTCCCGGCGTAGCTGTAGATGTCGCTCAGCGGGATCTTGATGGAGTAGTTGCCGATGAGCAGGTAGCCCACGTTGGCCTCGGGGGTGAAGGACATCCTCCCCTTGTGGTAGAGGAACTCCTTGGGGTGGCCCGGCTTCGAGACGCGCCACGTGTCGCCGCCCCTAACCGCGTCTGCCTCCACCCAGACCTCCACGTCGGCGTCGAAGGTCCCGC
>NZ_JBMFKV010000022.1:0-18593 GCF_049971835.1 Pyrobaculum sp. | reverse complement strand
CACCCCGCCTTGCCCCACGCCCCTATGCCGGCGTTCATAAGCCACTTAAGCGCCTCGGACTCCCACCTATCCGCCGCGCCCAGCCTCCTCCTCAGCCACCTGCCGACGACGTCGGCCACGGGGCCGCCGTCGAAGCAGTATCTGCCCAACACCCCGGCTTCCAGCCCGGAGGCGCAGGGCCTTGCTGTGGTTGGATCCACGCCGTACTTCACCACCAGCGATGGGAAGAGGGATTTGAAGTCGAGCTCAGCGACGCGTCTGTAGACCCCCGGCGACCTGGCCCTGGCCATGTCGAAATACGGCATGTCGAAACTCCGCCGCGAGTCCTCCACCACGTAGCCCCTCCTCTCCGCCTCGAAGTGGAAAACCGCCTCGGCCAGCGCCGCGGCTGAGTTGGTCTCCAAGACCTCCAAGACGGCGTCCACCCCGACCCCAGTAACCGAGGAAAAGGCCTCCAGCAACCTCACCGCCTCGGCCGCGAGGAGGTAGAGGGCGTCCAGCACGTCGCCGGGGTCCCCCCTCCACGCCTTGAGAAGCCACACGTCGCCGAACCTCTCCGCGGCCTCTATCCAGAACCCCCTCCTGTAGACTAGGCGGAGGTCCACCAAGACGCCGCCGCAACGCGGCCGCCGCCCCCAGTACGCCACGTACCGCGCAGGTGGGCAACCGACCCCCAGCTCCTCCCCAATCCGCCACCTCCAGACGCCGCCCGCCAGATGCACCGCGGCGACGCCGCCGCCGAGCTCCGGCCTCCTGGCCCCCTCGAGGTAGGCGCGGACGGAGGGGGGTATGTAGGACTGCGCCACTCTGTAGCCTCTGGCGATCAGCTTCGCCCTGAGGGGCTCCCAGCGCCTCGCCGGCTCGGCGACCCGCCACACGGCGTCGCTAGACTCTGTGTATACAAACCCGCGCCTCACCAGAGGCACCAAGTCGACTCTCTCGGCCTTTACAGGTGGCCTGGGGCCAATTACGTACACAAAACATGTATTTTCAATGATGTATATCAGCACAGCTAACAATAAGTACAGAAGAGAGAGTACATTGAAAGTAAACAACGCGGCGGATCTCTTAATCTACAAACTTCGAAGCGCCTAATCGAGTATTGAAGTGGTAAAGTTGAGAGGGTTGCTAGACGGCGTCGGGAGCGGCGGCGCGACGCGTTTTTATACTAGGCGTCGTGTGTGCCGGTGATGAGCTAGCCCCAGCGCGAGTATGAGCGGGTCGATTTGCGCTGATAAAAGTTTTTAAGGAGGCGGCCGCTTTCCTCTATGGAGTTTAGGGTCGGGGCTGTGTCGGTGGTGGTGGCCAAGGGCGACATAACGGAGGTGGAGGCCGACGCCATTGTCAACGCGGCCAACTCCTATCTCGAGCACGGCGGGGGCGTGGCGGGGGCCATAGTGAGGAAGGGAGGCCAGGTAATTCAGGAGGAGAGCCGGGAGTGGGTCAGGAGGCACGGCCCCGTGCCTGTGGGCGGCGTCGCCGTGACCTCCGCGGGGAGGCTCAAGGCGAGGTACGTGATCCACGCAGTTGGGCCTCGGTGCGGCGCCGAGCCTATCGAGAAGCTGGGAGACGCCGTCAGAAACGCCCTTGCCAAGGCTGAGGAGCTGGGCCTCTCTTCTATAGCCTTCCCGGCGATCAGCACGGGGGTCTTCGGATGCCCCTACGAGGCGGCGGCTGAGCAGATGGCGAGGGCGATAAGGGAGGCGGCCCCCGGCCTGAGGGCCGTGCGGCGGGTACTTGTGGTGCTCTACGGCGACGAGGCGTATCAAAAATTCCTAGAGGTTTTTAAAAAGATCTTCTAGGGCTTTGCGGCCGCTTGGAGCACCGCCTCCAGTAGGGCAACCAGATCGCCCTCGTTTTTTATAGATTTTACAAAGCCCAGCACCTCCGGGTCGTCTCCCAGCTCTATCTTCTGCTGGGTTGTGTGGGTGTACTCCGCCGTGTAGCCCGTCTGGGTTGGGCACTTCCTGTAGCTCCCCGACGTCATTTCTAGATACGCCTTGCCGCCTCTCATAGTCACAGACGCGGCGGCGTAGGCGCCTCCCCTGCACTCCTCGACGTGGCTCACCTCTTCAAGAGTGAGGGAGGCGTCGACGAAGTCCTCCCCCTTCTCGATGTAGAAGCTGTGGTAGTTGCTCTCGTTTTTCGCAATTTGGTTAAAGACCTCTATCCACTGGATTATCTTTTCCATTTGCCCTCCACGCACCTAATATTTAAATATTAGCCATCCGCGACGGGCGGCCCCCACGCCTCCGTGTCTCCGTTTTATCTAAAGGTTTTTAATACCCACATCTCAGCGTGACGTGGATATCCCGCTGGTGGTGTATCTTCATTCGTGTCCCAACTGCGGGGGGCCCGTCACCTCTGACAGGCTCGCCCTTGGGTTGCCCTGCCGGGAGTGCCTCCCAGAGGGCTCCAAGGCTACGTCTATCCGCGAGGTGGTCGCGGCTCTGCGGAGGCGGCGGGCGCTTAGGGGCCTGGCGTGGGTAGACACCTACCTCCGTAGCTACGAGGAGTTCTCAGCCTTTTTCAAAGAGGTCGTGGGGTTCGAGATGTGGGGGGCGCAGAGGCTGTGGGCCCGGCGCCTTGTGCGGGGCAAGAGCTTCGCCATAGTGGCGCCGACGGGCTCCGGCAAGACTACGTTTATACTTGTGGCCACTCTATACCTGGCGGGGGGCGGGAGGAGGGCCCTCTTGATATTCCCCACCTCGGCCCTCGCCCACCAGGCCCATAAAAAGCTGGCGGCCTTCGCTGAGAAGGCGGTGCGCAGGGTCAAGGCGCTTGCCTACCACTCCCTCCTCACCGAGCAGGAGAGGAGGGAGGTGTTGGAGGCTTTGGAGAGGGGGGATTTCGACGTGCTGGTCACCACCTCGGCCTTCCTCCCCAGGCGCTTCGACTTGTTGAGCCGGTACAAGTTCGACTTCGTCGCCGCGGACGACGTCGACAGCATACTGCGGGCCACCAGCAAAAACATTGACCGCATCCTGAGGTTGCTGGGGGTCTCCGACTCGGTGCTGAACGCCGCGCTGGAGGTTATCAACCTGGCGAAGCAGATGCGGAAGGCTGAGGTGGCCGGCGATCTTAAGGAGGTGGAGAGGCTGGATCAGCAGATCGCCTCGCTGAGGGCTAGGCTTAGGGAGGAGGTGGGGAAGCTTAAGCTCGGCGTCTTCGTCGCGTCGGGCGCCCTGGCGAAGGCGAGGAGGACCGTGAGGCTGTTGCTCTTCCGGGAGATCCTCGGCTTCGACGTCGGCGGCAGGGCGGAGGGCCTTAGGAACGTCGTCGACCTCTACGCGGAGGCCGGCGGCGACTTGGCGGGGCAGGTGGTGGAGCTTTTAAAGAGGCTGGGCCCCGGCGGCATTGTCTACGTCCAGGACAGGGAGCTGGGGGAGGCCATCGCCGGGCGGGCCAGGGAGGCGGGGATAGCCGTGGAGACCTTCTTCCGCCCGCGCCGCGGCGTCTTGGAGCGTTTCGAGAGGGGGGAGCTGGCGGCGCTGGTGGGCCTCGCCTCTTCTAGATCGGCGCTTGTCAGGGGGATCGACCTGCCCCACGTCATCCGCTACGTGGTCTTTGCCGGGGTGCCGAAGTTTAGGTTTAGAGTTAGGCTGGAGGAGTTCTCCATACCCGCCTACCTAACCTTTCTCTATAACGTGAGGTCTGTCCTATCCGGCGACTTGAGGTACAGGGCTGACAGGCTCATCGGCCAGCTGAAGAGGCTGGCGCCCTACGCGCTGAGCGTGCAGGAGGCGTTGAGGAAAGCCGCCGGGGGCGGGGAGCTTTCCAGCTTCGACAGACACTCAGTGGAGGTGGTGAAGTCCGCGGTGGAGTTCGTCGGCGACTTGCTGAGAAGAGAGGAGATCCGCAGAGCTGTTGAGACCTCTACCGAGGTGAAGCTGGCGTATATAAACGGGGAGATGTACGTCTTGGTGCCCGACGTCACTACCTACATACAGGGCAGCGGCCGGACGTCGCGTCTATACGCCGGGGGGCTATCAAGGGGGCTGAGCGTTGTGTTGGTGGACGACGCCAAGGTCTTCCACGCGCTGAGGCGGGAGCTGAAGCTGAGATTCGACGAGGCGGAGTTCAGGAGGCTGGACGAGGTGGACCTCGGCAAAGTTCTAGAAGAGGTGGATCGGGATAGGAGGGCTATTAGGGATATCATAGAGGGGAGGGCGGCCCCCGCGGCGACCGGCGTCGAGCTTATGAAGACCATCCTCATGATTGTCGAGTCCCCCACCAAGGCCAGGACAATTGCCAACTTCTTCGGGAGGCCCAGCCTGATAATCGCCGACGGGGTACCCATCTACGAGGTCTCCACGGGGGACGCCGTCTTGATGGTCACCGCCTCCCTCGGCCACGTCTACGAGCTCCCCACCTCCCTAGCCAGGATTGAGCAGAGGCAGAGGGAGGTCCTGGCCAAGTGGTTCGGCGACTTTAGACACGACGGCTACAACGGGGAGGATTACGCTGTGATTGTCACAAAGAGCGGCTTCGTCCCGGTTTACAACAAGATCTGGAGGTGCCGGGGCGGCGTATACGTGGACGACGTGGATGTCCCACAGGACTGCAAGCCGCTGGACGTCTTGGAATCCATCAGAAACATAGCGGTGGAGGTAGACACAGTCCTAATAGGCACGGACCCGGACTCCGAGGGCGAGAAGATAGCCTTCGATCTCTACATGGGCCTCCGGCCTTACGTCTCTGACATAAGGCGCGTGGAGTTTCACGAAGTCACTAGGAGGGCTATTCTCAACGCCCTGGCGAGCCCCCGGGGGGTGAGCTTCCCCCTGGTGAAGGGGCAGATTGTGAGGAGGGTGGAGGATCGCTGGATAGGCTTCGGCTTGAGCAAGGTGCTTCAGGAGAGGTTCGGCAACCCCAACCTCTCGGCCGGCAGAGTCCAGACGCCGGTGCTGGGCTGGGTGGTGAAGACCTACGAGGAGTCGCTGAGGAACCGCATGTACAACGTAGATCTCCAGCTAGACGACGTCGACCTCCGCCTGCAGATACCCAGAGACGTGCTGGAGGTCCTGCGCAAGAAGAAGCGGCTGGCGGTTAAGCTTCTGGGGAGGGAGAGCCGAGTGGTCAACCCGCCGCCGCCCTACACCACAGACGAGTTGCTTAGAGACGCCGTGACCAAACTGGGCCTCTCAGCCGACTACGCCATGAAGCTGGCTCAGGACCTCTTTGAAAGCGGCCTCATAACGTACCACCGCACCGACAGCACAAGGGTGTCCACTGCGGGGATCGCCATAGCTAGGGAGTACATCGTCAAGAAATTCGGCGAAGAGGCGTTTAAGCCGAGGACGTGGGGCGAGGAGGGGGAGGGGGCGCACGAGGCCATTAGGCCCACGAGGCCGATAGACGTCGAGGAGCTCCGCGGCCTTGTAAACGCCGGCGTCATCCAGCTCGCCATCCAGCCAACCCGGAGCCACTACCAGCTCTACGACTTGGTCTTCCGGCGCTTCGTGGCGAGCCAGATGGAGCCGAGCGTGGCCCGCGTCGCCAAGTACGAGCTGGAGGTAGACGGCCACGTCCTGGCCCTCGAGCGGGTAGTCGACGTCGAGAAGCAGGGCTTCCAGGTGGTGTACCAGGTAACTCCAGTGGAGCCGGAGCTCCCCACCGGCACTATAGACGTCGTGGTTAAGCGGTACCGCGTCATCAGGAGGGTGCTGTCGCAGGCCGACGTGCTGGCGTTGATGAGGCAGAGAGGCATCGGGAGGCCCAGCACCTACGCCCGCATACTGCAGGTCCTGGCCAAGAGGTACTACGTCTACGTGACAGGCCGCAGTAAGATCATGGTGCCCACCAAACGCGGCATTGAGATATACCACTACCTTGAGAATACGTTTAGTAAACTTGTCGACGAGGAGCGTACAAGACTGATAGAACAGCTTATGGACGCAATCGAAGCCGGCAAGGCTGTATACGAAGAAGTGCTACAGGAGCTGTACAACGAATTTAAGATAAACGTACTGCCCAGCCTATCCAAGACGTAGGTACAACTATGGAGAGGGTCTCAACCTACGTGTTGAAAATCCTCTACCGCGTCGGGTATGGTAGAGGAAGCGTCTAAGGACAAAGGCACTGTCTGTCAGAGGCACATCAAACCCTAGACCAGGAGGCAGACCCTACGTAGCACAGCCGGATGCTGAGTCTAGGCCAGGTGTATTTGGCAATGCAGACCATGTCGCACATCAACGCATCTGTAAAGAGGACGGGAACTTAGATGGCGTCTGTACCCAATCGCAGTCCTATAGAGGCCCTGCCCTACTACGGCGCCGTGCGGATAGGCCCCGTGCGCTACTTCTCTATGTATATACCTGGCTTGAGGGGCAGTGCCGCCTTCTTCTTCCCGCCCAGGTCGGGGGCCTCCGGGTCGTCGGCTAGGTACACCTCCACCGGGGCGCCCAGCGCCTTTTCGATATAGCTCCTATACGACGACAGGGCCTCCACCTCGTTAAACCCCTCCGCCGACGCCGCCAGCGACCGCACCTCGTCCCCCAACGTCTTCACCAGATCCACAACGCGCTTGGCCACCTGCGGCGGGGCCCCCGCGTTTATAACGGCCTTTACGTCGCCGCCGAGCGCCGCCTTGACCCAGGAGAAGTTGGGATTGACGTACACCACGACCCTCTTGACCCCCGGCCCGTACGCCGGTATCTTCTTCACGTCCTCGACCAGCATATCCACGTACCTCTTCGCCAGGAGGGCGGCGGGCTCCGCCTTCAGCCGCGGCCAGGGCGCCTTCGCCGCAAATCCCTCGCCGCCCAGCGCCGACCACACCTCCTCGGCTAGGTGCGGGACGATCGGCTCCATGGCCACCGCCCACGCTCTCGCCGCCTCCACCGCCAGCTTGGATGGCTTCTCCACGGCGGCTAGGTACTGGTCGAAGACGGCCTTGGCGTTGTAGAGAACCTCAACCGCCGCCTGCCTCACCCTCACCTTTTCATACGCCTCCCTCGCCCTCTCCAGCAACAGCGCCACCTCAGACACAAGCCACATGTCTAGCCAATTCGGCCTCCGGTCCTCAGCCCCCTGGGCCAGCCTCTGCGCCAGGGTGTAGATCGACATCAGCTGTTGCGCGTTTCTACGAGCCTCGGCGTCTCTGAAGTCGAGGTCTTGCTCCACCTCAGCCGATATCGCCAGCGTCGCCCTCAGCGGGTCGGGGCCGTACATCTCAACCGCCCTGTCTAGAGGCAGGACGTTGCGCTTAGACTTAGACATCTTCTCGCCCTCCCTCAACACCCAGCCGTTGGCCACGATCTGCCTCGGCCACTTCTCCCTGGGGAATATGGCAACGTGGTTGAAGATGAAGAAGGTTAGGTGGTTGGGTATCAAGTCCTTGCCGGAGTTCCTCGAGTCCAGGGGGTACCAGTACTCAAACTCCTCTCTAATAGCCTTGAGAGCCTCTGGAGAGGCCCCGATCCTCCTGGCCACCTCCTCGGCGGTGCCCACGCCTAGGAAGACGTAGTCCCAGAACTCCTCGGTGAGCTGTTCCGGCTTTAGGCCGAAGTGCCTTATCTTCTTGATCACGGTGTAGTACGCCATGTATATCGTCGAGTCGCTGAGGCTCTCTATAACCCAGCCGCCGCTCCACGGCAGAGGCGTCCCGAGGCCCCTCGTCCTCGCACACGCCCTCTTGTCCAGCCAGTCGATAGTGGCGTAGAAATGCGACTTCGCCTCCGGCGGGATTATAGACATGGCGCCGACCAGCTCCCTAGCCAGCTCCTTCCACCTAGACTCGCCGTAGTTTATAAACCACTGATCCTCCAACACCTTCACCACAATCTCAGTGCCGCAACGGCAGTACACAGGCTTATTCATAATGTCGTACATCACCCCGCCCAGGCCGGACTCTACAAGCCACTTCGAGATAAACTCCCGGGCCTCCCTCACCGGCCTCCCCGCGAAGTACATCTTGAAGACAGCCCTCACCATGGACCGGGCGGGCTCGGGGAGGTGCCCCCCCACCCGCTCCGCCACGTCCTCCCGCATGTAGCCCCTGGCGTACTCAGCGGAGTAGACCTCCTTAGTAGCCTCCTCCAGAGCGGGGTCTGTCTGGCTCTTTATGCCCATGCGCTCCACCACCTCCTTCGCGGGGTAGTCCCCGTAGCCCTCCACCCTGATCAGGGGGATGAGCCTCACCGCGTTCATGTCGCGGAGGGCGGCGTAGTCGTAGGGGGCGTGCGCCGGCACGGACATAACCACCCCGGTGCCCACCCCGGGGTCTACAAACCTCGCCTCGTACACAGGCACCCACTCCCCAGTCACCGGGTTCTGCACCACCCTCCCCACGAACTCCCTCCCCTTGGCCTCCCTCAGCACCTTGACGCCGCCTTGGAAGGAGAGGCGGCGGGCCGCGTCTCTGCTGAGCACCATTCTGCGGCCGTCGTACTCAGCCACGACGTAGTCAGCCTCAGGGTTAATCCACATGTTAGTCACGCCGGGCACAGTCTCCGGCCTCAGGGTGGCCGCCGGGAACACCAGCCCCTCGCCGTCTGCGAAGTATATCAGCGTCCACTGGCCGATCTCCGGCTCCTTGTCGTCCTTGGTGTCGTGGGCCCCCACGGGCATGGAGTGCCTCGGGCACCAGCCCACGGGGTGCCTCCCCCGGACGATAAGCCCCTTCTTCCTCAGCTTCTCAAACTGCCACTGGATAAAACGCTGGTACTCCGGATCGATGGTGGTGAACTCCCTACTCCAGTCTATGCCAAGGCCGAACCTCTGCATCGCCCTCTTAGACTGCTCGTGGAAGTAACGAGCCAGGTACAGCGGGTCCCCCATCTTCTTAATCTCGGACTCCGGCACCCCGTATATGGCCATGTACTCCTCCGCCACCGCCGCGTCGCCCGAGGCTATGGCCTCGGCGATGGTCAAAATCGGCGTGCCGGTGTAGTGGAAACCCATGGGGAAGAGGGAGACCCGGCCCATGTGTCTATAGAAACGGGCCAGCACGTCAGCTATTAGGTACGTCCGCCCGTGGCCGATATGTATGGCGCCGTTGGGATAGGGATACGCCGCCGTGATGAAGTACTTCGGCCTCCCCGCCTCCGGCTCCGGCTCGAAAACCCTGGCCTCGGCCCACCTCCTCTGCCACCTCTCCCCCAGCTCAAGGAAGAACCTAGCCAACTCGCTCATAGCCTCTAAATGCCCCGTGTATTTAAACCTGGTATACGTACACCCTAAGAGCCGGGTTGTAAGCCACCAGCCTCAGCCCAGGGACCTCCCACATGTAGGAGACCACGTAGGCCCCCGGCCTCAGCTCCCTCCTAAACTTCTCGGCAAGCCTGGCGTTTACAGAAGGCCACTGGAAGATATAGACAACATCGGCGTCTCTAAGCGGCGTCTTGAACATGTCGCCAAGCACCACCCTGCACCTGCAACGGAGCGCGCAGACCAGCCACCTAACGGGGTCTATCTCCACGCCCACGGGGACGGCGCCCATCGCCTTCGCAAGGGCCAGCACCCCGCCGTATCCACACCCCAAGTCGTAGATCCTCCTGCCCGCCACGCCGATCCTCCTAAAGGCCCACTCCGCCGCCTTTCTACTCGACGTGCTGTAAGCCCCGCCCCTACCCACGAGGTAGGGCCACAGGAAGTGGAGAACGGCGACGATGGCGGCGACTGCGACTACGTAGATCATTCCACCCTCCTCGCGACGATCCCCAGGTCATCGATCCCTACGACCTCCACCACGTCGCCAGGCGCGCACGAGCCGCAGTACACCCTCCAGTAGGCCCCCTCCAGCTTCACCAAAGCCCAGCCGCCCTCCACCTCCACCACCACACCCCTCTTCCCCACCACAGAGGCAGAGGGAGGCGGCCTCCTCTTGAACTCCCGGCTAGACTTAAGCCCCACCACCACAATCAGCATGTAGACCGAGAGGAGCGCGCCGCCGAGGGGGTAGCCCAGCCACGGCGGTATCCGCCCGAGAAAGGTGAAGAGAAGGACGAGTCCACCGACAAGGCCCAGAGCCGACGCAGAGATAACCACATCCACACGGCCCACTCCACACGGGTTTAAATGTCCGCCCCTTGGAGGGGGCGTTTTCACAGCCGCCGAGGCGGCGCCTCGACACCCCACGCCAGGGGCGCGTATAGACACGCCACCAGCTTATAAACTAACCTCCGCAAACTATTAAAACCACTAAGAATTAGATGCAGTGCTGGACAACGTCAAGGTTGAGATTTTGAAAAAAATCGCGACCCAGGGCTACACCACGGTAACTGATGTAGTTAAAGACCTAGGCATAACGTGGGGCGCCGCCCAGTGGCACCTCTTCTGGCTTGAAAACAACGGCTATGTAAAATCCGTCAAGATAAACAACACAACTATATATATTATAAACTGTCCAAACCTCATTAGGAAGCTAGACGCAGTAGAGAAAGCACTAGCCAAGACTGAAACAAAGGGCACAAGACACACGGCGTAGTCATTGCCAAATAAGCTAATCCATAGACCCAACGCAACACTCTAGACCACTTACACAGCGTGTGGGGTGCCGTTATTCGATCTGTTAGCTGTTTCAACTAAACTATTGCAAAGCCAAGAAAATTGCTACGTTGTAGGCAAGCCGCTCGCAGTCTAATAAGTCCAGTACCAGTAGTAGGTAGCCCTCCTTTTTCTGTATACCAATGCTGTTAGGGCGCCTGCGATGAAGCCGCCTATGTGGGCGAAGTAGGCGACGCCGCTCTGCGACAGGGTTATGAACTCCAGGGCGCCGTAGAAGAGCTGGTAGAGGAACCAGAACCCGATGTAGGCCCACGCCGGCACCTCGACCATCGTTATGACGAAGAATAGTATGAGCGTCAAGATGCGGGCTCTTGGGTATAGCACCATGTAGGCGCCGAGCACGCCGCTTATGGCCCCGGAGGCCCCGAGCGCCGGCATGTACACTGGGCTTGGGCCGGGGTAGCCCGCCGCCGCCATTAACGAGGCTTGGGTCTCCACCGCCATGTAGTGTGTGAACGCCGCGGCGAGGCCCCAGAAGAGGTAGAGGAGGAGGAAGGTGCCGTGGCCGTAGTAATCCTCCACGTTGTCGCCGAATACCCAGAGGTAGAGCATGTTCCCCACTATGTGGAGCACGCCCCCGTGGAGAAACATGTGGGTGACCCACCGGTAGGGCTCCTCCCACGCCAGCGCCGGGACGAAGGCGTACTGCTGAACAAACCGGGGGTTGAGGAGCTCGTATATAAACACGGCAATGTTTATAAAGACA
Source organism: Pyrobaculum sp. (assembly GCF_049971835.1). Taxonomy (NCBI): domain Archaea; kingdom Thermoproteati; phylum Thermoproteota; class Thermoprotei; order Thermoproteales; family Thermoproteaceae; genus Pyrobaculum; species Pyrobaculum sp. Next base: position 7,378 of record NZ_JBMFKV010000022.1, on the reverse strand, counting down.
AGGGCCTTGGTGACGTAGGGAAACGTCCTCGTTGGGTTGATGTCGCGTAGCGGGATGGCCACTTGTTAAATAGCTCCACTATTTAAAACCAGAGAGGAGGTGGCTACCGTCGCAGTGGGCCCCGGGGGTGTTGAGCTCGAGGAACTCCTCGCGGCATATGGAGAACTGCAGTCCGTGTCTCCGGGCGGCCTCCGCGGCTAGTTCCAGCACCTTCCTCCGGTAGTTCTTGGGGGCGTACCACTGGCCGTGGAAGTACTGCCCCTCTTCGAAGTACATCCTCCGCCAGGTGGGCGCCTTGTCTGGGAAGGCCTTGGCGAGGCGGGCGAAGTTGTCTCTCTTGGCTTTGTAGGTGCTGGCAACGAGATGCGCCGCACCAGCCGCCGCGGCTCGGGACGCCACCTCCTCTATGTTGCCGGCGTCGTCGTTTAGGAGTGGGACGAGGGGGTCGAGCCTCACGGAGACTGGTATGCCAGCCGCCGATAGGCGCCTCACGGCCTCCAGCCTGCCGGCTGGGCGGGGGGCCCTGGGCTCCAGAGCCGCGGCCAGGTCCTCCCTCAGCGTGGTGATGGTGATCTGCACGGCGGCCCTCCCCCGGTGCCTCTGGAGTATGTCAAGGTCGCGGAGGACTAGGGGGGACTTTGTGACTATCAACACCCTGTACCCCCTCTCGAGGAGGGCCTCTAGGACTCTCCTCGTGAGGCCGAGCCGCGCCTCAGGCGGCGTGTAGGGGTCGGAGGAGTTGGATAGCGCCACCACGCCCCCCCGGGGGATCTTCTCCAGATCCCGCCTAACCTTTTCCAGCAACCCCTCCTTGGGCCTGGGGCTGAAGGCGTCTGGGATGTACGACGTTATGTAGCAGTAGAGGCAACCGTGGCCGCAACCGGTGTAGGGATTCAGCCCGTATTTGAAGGGGCACGGGCAGAGGGGGTTTCTCCACGGGTCGAAGGGCCTCACGGCGCTGAGCGACACGCGCACGGCGCGGCTCATACAGCTCCTGCGGGGGCGGCTACTTGCGTCCTGTCTGCCTAATCTCAATACCCATTTCCCTCAGCTGTCTGCTCAGCATCTTGAGCATTGTCTTGACGTCTATCTCCGCCACGCGTCCGTCCACCACCTCGAAGTGCACCCAGTCGTGGGAGACCCTGAGCCTCTTGGCCCTGGCGATTCTCATACGCCTCACGTAGAGCCCCATCTCCTCTAGGTTGGGGTCCACCTCCAGCTGCACTATCACGTCGGCGAGGTGCAGGGCGGCTGTGAGGACTCCGTACACCTCCTCCACGTCTGTATGCGCCGTGGCCACCACCAGCGACTCTGTGTACTTGGCGAAGATCTTGAAGGCGCGGAAGACGTCCAGAGCCGAGCCGGGGCTTCTGAGCAACACCTCGTTTAGCGAGTCCACCACCACAACCCCCGACCTGAACTCCGGGGCGAACTCCGTCAGCTTGTTAATCAGGGCGTAGGCGTCTGGCGCCTCCAGCCTGTGCCTCGCCGCCGGCTTCAGTTTAGCCAGCCGCTCGTTGGAAGGGACAAAGCCGTCCACAACCACCACCCGGTCCACCGGCGCCCCTCGGCTTCTCAAATCCTCCAAAACCTCGTCCCCCAGGGCGTCGATTGCGAAGAAGAGCACCGGGGCCCCCGACCTCGCCGCCGTGGCCGCTATCGCCGAGGCGAAGAAAGTCTTGCCGACGCCGAGGAACCCCTCTATAAGAACGACGTAACCTGGGGGGAGGCCGTCGGGAATCTGCTCATCAATTGGATCTATACCAGTCTTAAAACCCATAAAGCCACGTGCACACAGCTATAAAACAGTAACACCCAGCACGCCCCTCTGCCCCCCGCCGACTCGGCAACGGCGAGGTGCAAACCCAGCGCCGCGTGGGCGTAGGCGGCTGTGGAAGTCGGCGTCTATACCGTCAGCCTCCTCAGCCTCACCACGGCCTTGGCCCCGTCTAGCTCGGCCTCTGCGTAGTAGCCGTCCTTCAGAGGGCCGGGGTTTACCAAGACCGTGTCGCCTATTATGTCGATTCCCCTATCCTCGTGTATGTGGCCGTGGACCGAGAGAATCGGCTGCTTCTCCTCTATATACCTCTTCACTGAGAGGCTCCCCACGGGCCTCACGCCGCCCACCTTGTCCAGGTGGCCCCTGGGGGGGTTGTGCACCACCAAGATGTGGGGCGTCGGCGAAAGGGAGTAAAGAAGAACCCCCAGATCCTCCTCAGAGACTCTAAACAAGTCGTCGAAGGGGGTGGGCAGGCTACCGCCGGCGCCCCCCACCGTATACGGCCCCAGAGGCAGGTCCCTCCCGTGTACAGACCGGACGGCGCCCTTCTCAAACCCGGCGAGCTCTGGAGGGTCCGTATTGCCCGGGACGAAGTACACCGGCGCGATCTCCGCCAAGGCCTCCAGCACCTCCACGGCGGCCTCCACCCTCCGCCGGTAGGTAAAGTCGCCCGCCGCGATAACGGCGTCGTAGCTCCCCCTTATCGACCTAGCCTGCCTAACGCCGTCGTGCACATCTGCGACAAGAAGCAGGCGCATAGAAGGGGGGAAATTCACTAGATATAAAGTATGAGACACGCCTACGCGAGCCCAAGCCAGCCGACATAGCCTCCACAAAGGGTGCCGGGTGACCCCACTAGCTGTATCCTGCAAATACACTAGACCTGGAAATACTATTCCCTCCTCACATCTTCTAGAGCGTCTGAGAGCCCTCCGAGCACGTCGAGTTTGTACTCCTCGACGAGCTTCGCCAAGCCGCAAATCACCTTCACCTCCGTCTCAAGATCTGTCTGGAGACAGCGCCTCCCGATCTCCGCCACGTACCTCCACCTGCCGCGCCCCGCCGCGGCTGAGGCAAGCAGTGCGCAGAAAGACTCGCGAATTGCCCCGCCGTAGGCGTGTCCCAGGGCAATTCCCAGTATCACAACGTCGGGTCTACCAAGTCTGCACCCAATTCTCTTGAGGAGAGTTGGTAAATTTAGAAAAAGGGAGGTAGCGCTGTCGTCCCAGTTGACGTTTATCTTCTCCGCAATTGTGACTAGCTCCCTATTCTTCTCTTTTAGAATCTCCTCTAATAGCCCTATATCTATCTGGATGTCCTTTTCTAGTTCGTAAATATCTTTAATATATGAATCAATGTCTAATACATCTCTTTCTAAATCCATTATAAAATCTTCATATATATTTGTTAGTTGATTAACATAGTGTTGTGACAAGTTAAGTATTAGGTTGAGGATCTCTCTAGCGGTTGCTATAATCCTATTAGACTCATTAGTCGCTCTGTCTAGAATCTCGTCGGCGTTAACCACACCCATCTAGATAACTCTAGCTTCCTACTTTAAAGTATATCCCTTAACACACGCCGCGGCGGCGCTGTATGCGTATAGCTACGCACCGCCGGCGGCTCTTTCAATAGCCGTTACACGCTTGGGTAGTAGAGGCGGAAGATTTCCCGGAGCTCTGCCAGCTGTTGTTCTCTGCCTAGCCTCCTGACGATATTGCGCGCCAGGGCCCACACCGCGTTGACGTCTCTACTCAGCTGGATTTTGCAACTGGGGCACCTCACCAGCCTCCCCCTCTTCTCCATCTTCCCCCCGCATATGGGGCAGACGTCTGAGATCATGGTGGTGTGTAGCTCGACGTAGTGCTCCCGCGCCAGGTCAAACACCTCCTGGAGGAGGTGCTGGAACTTGGGGGCGATGGGCAAGTCGACTATGAGTAGGTTGACCCCCTTCTTGGGGTGGAAAGCCTCTTTTATCCCCCCGGCGACGCCCTTGGCCACGAGCTCCACGTAGCCCCCGATTCTAAATACGCGGAACATCACGCCGCCCTCGTTTACATCCATTGCGTGGATTACGAAAGGCGTCCCCTCCACCAGCTCCGGCAGGCCAAGCCTCTCGTCTCCCCGCACCAGCCTGAGCACCACGCCGTCTTTCCTAACCAGGGCCTCGGCTCTAGAGAGCCCGAACTGGGCCGCGTCTGTATACGTCATTCTCCAGCTTTTGTAGACGCAGAGAGGCATGTCGCCGGAGTAAAGCGCCACGAAGCTCTCCACCAGCCTCACCACGCCGCCCAAGTCGACGACTCTGTAGTCGCCGCCAAGCGCCTCCCTCGCCTTCTCAACATCGCATCTTAGATGATAGGTAAACACAACAAGGCAGGCATTGATATTTTAAATACTCTACGCCGCCCCGATGCGCCACGCCCCACAACTGTTTACTGTAGACCTCTTAAGCGTCTGAGGACGCCAGGTTGATAGGGACTAAATAAAGGTTAAACCCTATTTCACAACGTCTATAAACGTTGCTACCACTTCTTGAAAAAATCTAAGATGTCTGTGGTGGGACAACGCCTTTATATCCGCATTTCACCCCCCTCTCCCCAATCTCTGTCAAGTTATTAGTGGCGATTTGTATGTACTACCAGGCTTAACCACGGCGCACAACCTAGCCATCTACACGATGATATTCTTCACCGCCAGTTGCCTAATACCTAGCGGTGAAACTTCGTGGTTAGCTAGACGTAGTCCTCACAAAGCCGTAGTCGGCTAGGTTCATAGTCTTGAGGGCGTTTACCACACAGTCGCCGCGTTCTGTGTATGAGGCTACGAAGGCCTCGAAGTGGCCCACCTTGAGCGTCTTCGCAGGCCTGCCAGAGGGGTCTAGGAGCACAAGCACCACGGGGGTTGGCGGGTCGTTTAGGAAGTCGTACGGCGGCTTGAACACGTAGACGTTGTAGGTAGCGCCGCCCTTCCTCCCTTCATACAGCTCCCAGTACTCCGTCGACTTGCCCAGCGGCTTGAGCTCCACGTACTTATTTATGAGGAAAGGCACGTAGGCGTAGACGCAGTCCACGGCCCCGGTCTCCAGCCTCGACCACGTGGCGTCGAGATTCGGCGCCACGTCCGTTAGGTCTGTGTTGGGGAGGGAGCTGGGGACGTATATATACAGCGTGCCGTTGTAGACGTACCGCACCCCCAGCGCCGCGTATCTGCTGGTCAGGTCGACGCCGCACTTCTGTTGCAACATCCAGCTCGCCGCCAGCTCTCTGTAGCCAATCGGGCCCTTGTTTGGATCAACCAGCGACAGCTTTATCTTCGGGATGTCGCCGAGCTCCACAGCCCTTCTGCAGACCAGAGCCAGCTTGAAGCGGCCTAGTGAAAATATCTCCCTCGCCCCCGTCCTCTCGGCGTCCGGCTTCAGCTCGATGTCGACGGAGGCGAATACGTCGGGCTTGGCGCCTCCCTGTATCCTCCTGATGCCCTCCACGGAGCCCACCGACTGGATGCCGTCGACCCCAAGGCCCGCCTTCGTAGCCGCGTCTTTCACCACTCTAATCAAGGCAGGGGCCACAAAACCCACCACTCCGCCGGAGCAAGCCGAGGTTTGCGCCGCCGTCTGGGCTTGGGTAGACGTAACAGTGGACGTGGCCGACGTCTGGGTGGAGGGGGGCAACTGCGGCGCTGTTGCCGGTAGCGGGGGCTGCGGCTTTGACGAAGTAAATACAACAGCCAGCACCGCCACGAGTATCACGACCCCTATAGCTATGTATATCCATTTCTGGGGCATAATGAGGGAGAACGGGGAGTTTTTTAACCATTCTCTCTGAATAAAACCATAAAATAATTTCATAATTTACATAAAAAACTTTTATTTACACATACAGGAACCTCTTGATAAAATTCTACATATACAGAATATTTCGTAACCACATATAAAACATATACAGCTACTTATAATTTAATTTTTTGTAGTTTTATTTATTTAATACAAGTAAGTCTTTTATGGGGGGTCCATGGTCTCTACATGCTGGCGTTGCTTGTCATCCTCTTTATGATCCTCTTATTGATAGTCCTGCCTCTAGCCCACGCGGGGGAGCTGGCGCCGGGGCTGGGGGAGAGCCTTGTTCTCACGGCTCTTTTCAGCGTAGCGGCCTCGGCGCTGGCCTTGTTGCCGGGCCTCGCGGTGGCTATGTGGGGGAGGGCCCCCGGGAGGGGGCTGGCGGCTCAGATTCTCTACGTCCCGGCGGTGGTGCCCCCCACGGCCGTGGGAGTGCTTCTCCTTGGCTCAGTGACCGCCCCTGGGAAGATCTGCGGCTGGCTGGGGGTGGACTGTAGATACGTATCGGAGGCGCTGTACGGGCTGTTCGTCAACAAGCCGGCTGGCATAGTACTGGCTATGTTTGTAATGGCTCTTCCTGTTGTCTACGCTGTCTTCGACGGAGCTTTGAGGGAGGTGAGGGCGGAGGCGTACTTCAGGTCGCTGGGCTTCGGCGGGTTGAGGCTTCTGTGGCTTGTCCTCCTCTCCCTGAGGAGAGCCGCCGCCTCCGCCTTTATCTTCTCCTTCCTCAGGGGGTTCGGCGAGCTGGGCGTCCTCCTGATATTCGCCGCCTACCCCCCGACCCTGCCCATCTACATATACAACTCCTGGCTCATCTACGGCGTCGGCCCGGCGGTGACCGCCTCTCTGCTGACCATGGCCATCGGCGTGGTGTCCGCGTACGTGATTAGGCTATGGCTCTCTCGGTGAGGGGGCTGAGGGCCAGGAGGGGGCGCTTCGAGCTGTTCGTCGAGTCTCTCACCGTAAATTCGGTGGTGGTTCTGCTTGGGAGGAATGGGAGCGGCAAGACCACTCTGCTAGACGCGGTCGCCGGCGTGATCCCCGCGGAGGGGGTGGTGGAGGCGTGCGGACGCGACGTCTCGGCGCTACCGCCCGAGGAGAGGAGGCTGGTGTACATCCAGGCGACGCCGGTGGACCCCCCGGCTAAGGCGGGGAAGTTCCTCAAGGCGGTGGCGGCGCGGTGGGGGAGGGACAGCCGCGCCGTGTTGGAGGTGGCGGAGAGGCTTGGGATTAGGCATCTGCTGGAGGCCTCCAGCATGTCTACTGGGCAGAAGCAGCTGGTCAACATCGCGGCGGGGCTTCTGGCGGATCCATGCGCCTTCTTAATGGACGAGCCGGCGTCCCACCTAGACTGGTTTAACAAGAGGCTTGTGAACAACGTCGTGAGGAAGCTGGACAAGCCTGTGCTGTACGTAACCCACGACCCGATCGAGGCGGCGTATGTGGGAGACCGCATCTGCGTAGTGGAGCAGGGCAGGTTGACGAAGTGCGTAGACAACCCCGGCGTGAAGACAGACGACGTGGACCGCTTCGTGGAGGCACTGTTTTCATAAGGGCATTTGGCTACGCGAGTCTACATTAGAGTAGACTTGTGAGTGTGGTTATCTCGGTGATGATCCCCAGGGAGTTGAGAGATAAGCTGAGAGAGCCGGGTATAGACTACTACCGCGAAATTGTGGAGTTTCTCAAGAGGAGGGTCCAGGAGGAGTACTACGGACAGATGAGCGAGAGGTATAAGAGGCTCTTGGAGAGGGGGCCGC
>NZ_JBMFKV010000021.1:0-18888 GCF_049971835.1 Pyrobaculum sp. | reverse complement strand
AGATTGCGGAGGGCCGCATAGCCGTCGAGAACTGCGAAGTGGAGGCGAAGGCCGAGGGGCTGGAGAGGCTTGTCCTCGAGGTGGCTGGCGGGTACGTCTCCGTGGAGGCCGATCTCAAGGTGTTGAAGGCGGAAGTGACGGGCGGGGCGGTGGAGATGGACGTCGCCGCGGCGCCGGGGAGGATAGACGTGGAGGCCGCGGGGGGCGCCTTCGGCGGGAGGATACGCTACCAGCCCTTCGACGGCGAGTCCGTAATCAATGTGGAGGCGGCCGGAGGGGTGGTGGAGCTTGAGCTGGGACTGCCCGAGGAGGTGGGCTTTAACGCCGTTTCCAAAGTGGCGGGGGGCGTGGCGAGGTTGCCGCCGCCGAGGGCGGGGAGGCGGGGCACTGTGACTCTAAACGCGGAGGTGGCTGGGGGCGTCGTGGAGGCGCGTTTAGCGTAGACGCCCAGCCTCGAGGGAGACCTCCTTCCATTTTTCCCTCAGCCTCCCCATTACGGTGGGCTCTATGTCCAGGGCCATCGAGGCGTCTACTAGCTTCTGGTAGCGGCTGGCCACGTCGCGGTACCACCCCAGCAGACCCTCGCCGCGCCTCTTATCTGAGCGCATGGCCTCCAGCAACCTGTCCATCTCGGCGAGGAGGGACTCCGCCGCCTCCTCAATCACGGCCCTCGCCATGGGCCTCAGCTCTCTGTACTGCTCCTCGGTCAGCGGCAACACGGCCACCTCAAGAGTGGGCCCCCGGCCCTCGGCGTCCCACCGCTTGATGATCTCCCTCTTCAAGGCCTCTACCGCCTTCGCCAGCCTCTCCCGGGGGGTCCAGGTGAGGTAGAGGCCTGGGAGTAATTCCACACCCCCCACAGCCCTCCTAGCTCTCCTCATCACCTCTTCGCTGTCTGACTTCACCACGACGAGCAACACGCAGTCCCCCTCGGGGTGTGTATTAAAACTTCGCGGTTGCGGAAGATTTTTTATTAAAGGCCGCGGGCTTTTTTCGGTGATGTGTTCGGCAGAGGTTGAGTGGTGATGGGGCTTAGCCCTAGCTGACCGCCGTGTGGGGATAATACGCAAATATTATCTCCTGGAGTTTGCTGAAAGTTTCAATATACCCCAAGGACCTGTTTTATAAGTCCATTAGCTAAAATAAAGTGAGAATAGTGCTGGGGACGCCTATAAACGCCGTGCCGAGGCCGTGGCTCTACTTCGACGTCCCGGCGCTGATGATCAACGCACTTGAAGTTAAGAGGGACCCCCGCGCCGTGCTGGGCTACGAGGGGGAGCTTTGGGTAGACTCCGGAGGCTACCAGATACTGAGAAAAGGCCTCTCCGTAGACGTGGATAAGATAGCCGAGGTATATAGGCGGGTCGACGCCCAGCTCTACCTCTCCCTAGACGTGCCCCCTTCCCCAGGCGACCCCTCCGACGTCGCCGAGAAGAAGTTTGAAAAAACATACCGGAACTGGGTGAGGCTGAGGCGGGCCGTGGGTGACAGCGTCGTCCCAGTACTCCACGTGTATAGAGACGAGGCCCTCTTCTTCAGATACCTCCGCCTCTACCTGGACGCCCCCGCCCTCGCCATCGGCGCGGCGGTGCCCTACGTCTTGATCACCAGAGGCGCCCCGCCGGGGTCGCGGATGCTCGCCCTCCGCCTTATAGCCAGGGCGAGGCGGGAGTTCAGAGGGCCCCTCCACGTCCTGGGGATGGGTAGCCCCTCGGTTACGCCTATTCTCCACGCCATGGGTGTGGACAGCACGGACAGCGCCACCTGGCGCCTCAAAGCCGCCTACGGCAAAGTCATACTCCCAGGCGGCGGCGAGAGGCACGTCACAGACAGAGCAGTCAACTTTGGCAGGGCCAAGCCCCGCGACGGCGAGCTGGAGGAGCTCTATCACTTCCTAAGAGAGACTGGGTTCCCGGCGCTAGACGGCTTCTACGAGAGGATAAAGACAAGCTTCGAATACAGGGCCCTGGTCAACGCCTGGGTAGTGACGAGGTCGTGGACCCAGCCCCCGCGGACCCCCGTCTTCAAAAAGCTATACCAAGCCGTGGCCACGGCATAGTTTTTATACACATGAGAATATTCTCGCATGAATATTCTCAAGAGAAGAGAGTGTAGGAGGGTGGCCGGGGCCGCCGGGTGGCTGTTGGTCTACGGGAGGAGGAAGGTGGGGAAGACTTTCACCCTCAGGAACTGCGCCAGGTACGACCTCTACATCACTGTGACTAGGTCGGGCGAGGCGCTCATCGGCGATGACCTCTGGCGCCTCGACGAGGCCCTGCGCGAGGTGGTAAAGACGTTGAAAAGGGGGGGCTCCGCCGTGGTAGACGAATTCCAGAGAGTGCCCGAGAGGTATTGGGACCTGGTCGCGTCGGCCCACCCCCACGGCTCACTCATAATAAGCGGCTCCAGCTTCGGAATGCTTAGAAAAATCTTCGACTCCCGTAGCCCCCTCCTGGGGCTATTCGACGTCTATAAAATGGGCTTGATCAAATACGCAGATGCCCTAGCCCAGCTGAGAGATTTCCAGAAGGCGGCTCTATGGCGCGACCCCTGGACTATCTCCATCGTGGCCCACCCGCGGGAGGCCGAGGAGAAGATATACGCCCTCTACATGTCCGCCATGGGCCTCATCGGCGAGGTGTTTACAGAAGAGGAGAGGACCATCACTAAGCTGTATCAAGTAGTCCTCTCCGCCCTCGCAGAGGGGGAGTGGAACTCCGCCGTGGTGGCTAACTACGCCGCGGCGAGAGGCCTCGACGTCACCGCCTCCACCGCCAGCGCGTATCTAAACAGACTCGTTGAGATGGGGCTAGTCGAGAAGATTCCCATATACGGCTCTAAGAGGAGCTACCACCGCATCTCCTCCACCCCCCTCCGCCTCGCCCTATACGCCGAGGCCAAGTACCACATATCAGAGGGCAGGGCCCCCGGCCCCCTCCCATGGGGCGTGGAGTTGCAGTTCAACATAGGAGAGCTTCTAGCCGAGGCAAAGGGGGGCCAGCTAGCCTACCTCCCACACGGAGACGTAGACGCCGTGGTGATTACTGCGGAAGGCGCCGTGGGTTACGAAATCAAGACAGGCCCCATATCTAGACAAGAGGCGCGGCGGGCCGTGGAAAAGATACGCAGAGCCGGCCTCCCCCGCGCCGGGCTTGTGAGCCTCGCCGAGGAGCCGCCCCGAGACGTCGCAGACGAGGCCTACGGCCCCCAACAGCTGGTGGAGATGGCCCAGTCGATATTCAAGACATTCACCCACGGCAATTTTTATTAACACCGACAATCTGGGTGTTGCGAAGTATAGGCTTGAATCCTTCGCCCAAGATTTGAGACGCGTTGCCCCCGACATCGCCGATAAGATAATAAACTAAGGCAAACCCCCCCTCATGGAAAAATTAATATACGACCTTAGGTTGGAATGTGGATTAGCTTGTTAATTACTGGACTCCTATTAACAGCCGCGCCAGCGTTGGCAGATCAGTTGGGTTATTTCCACGCATTTGTTCAGCCTATAAACTCGTTTACTGACTTCTGTGTAGATGAAAAAGCTGTATACTTGTTGGAAGATTTCGAAGGCTTGACTCAAATAATAGTAGTAGACCTCGTCGAAGGGAGGTTGGCTAGGTGGGTAATAAATGGCTCGTGGATAAGATGCGCCGCGCGCGGCCCCCACCTATACCTATTGAACCCCAGTGGTCGCCTGGCTGTATACGACGTAAAGAGCCGCAGTTTAATTCGCAGTGTAAGTCTCCCTCCTTATCCGAAGTTCGTGGCAATATCTGCGGATAAGCTGATAGTTGGCTACCCAGAGATTGTGGAGATATACCAGGTAGACACTCTAAAGCTTGAATATCGGATGCAGATAGAACCCTACGACTATCTGATCTTACAAGACGGTGTCCTTATCGACACTCCGAGAGACTGGATACTGGTCGGCGATGAGATAGTTACAATAAATTTTTCTCTGGTGAGGTGTTGCCCTGTGAAAATAGGCGATGTGGTATACGTGCTGACGCCTAACGGTACGCTGGCCCTTTATCAAGGGTCACGTAAGATTAGAGAAGTGCCTTTATCGGAGCCGTGGGGAGTAATAGAAACAGACGGCCGATACATATACAAAATAGACAAACATCAATATTTAAACGTAGTTGTATATGATAAAGATTTAAATAAAATTAATAATTTCACACTGCTAGAAACTAGTACCGGTATGTTGGGCTTGCACGGACGTATGAAAAGGGCGCGCTTTTATCAAAGCGGCAACTCCACAGTCATTTTTACTGAGAACTGGGTAAAAATCTCTATATTTAAAGTAGATGTGAAGAAGATAAAGCCAGGGCGCCTTACGGTGTGCTACATCACTCTATTACTCAGAGATGCGCCGGCGAGCATAAACCATTTCGTTACGTCACGGCATGGCCCTTGTTTAACCATCCCTAGGTTAATACCAGGCGTGTATGAAGTAAGGGCCGAGTCTCTCCTATGGGGACTTGAGTACTACTGGCGGGGAGAGGTTACGCCAGGTAGCGACACGACAGTGTACATACACCATCAAAACGATGTATTTTTAATATTTGCGATAGGTCTAGCGGTTTTTGTAACTGTATATAGACTGGTTGAAAAAACATGGCCTCAATTTTCGTAGTAATAATATCCGCTCTTCTAATGGCGCCCTTTGCGCTAGCTAACGCCGTGGGCGCGGATCATATTTATGTAGATGCGAGAGTGGAAGTCTATGTATACGATAAAAACAGTGGGGTAAGAGTAGCTGAGGTCCCTGTTGACGGCGTTGTGCAGAGCTACGCCGTAGCTGGAGACGTGTTCTTCGCAGTAACCGTGCCTTACTACACAGATGGTACCAGGTGGGTTAAGCGTGGCAGATACGCCTTGTGGAAAATAGGACCGGGGGGTGTTGAGCGCGCTGTGGACTTGCCGAGTTTTGCATATGCTCACGTAGGCGCGGACTGCCGCAGTGTCGCGGTGTTGTTAATACATGAGGGAAACGCCACGCTACTCCTCTACACCCATGAATTTAGGCTTCTCTTATCTACCGAGCTGGAGCCTGTTGAGGGGGCGCAGTTGGTGGGGAGCGGGTGCGGGTTATGGCTGGCGGTGTTGAGAGAGGGGCGCACTGTGCTCTACCACGTGGGGGACGGCGGGCTTGAAAAAATCTTTGATCTAGATCTACCCGCTTATGTGATGCCCGACATGAGGGGCGGCGTGTATGTCATAACACAGCGCCATACCTACCACGTGGCGGCAGGCCAGGTTCTCCGCGTGGGGGAGGGGTACGACAAGCCCATAGTTAAGCACCTAGTTGTCAGAGAAGGGTACTACCTCGTTAGCGACGGCGGAGTGGTGGCCTACTTCAAGCCTGGGGGAGAGATGGTTGAGATATACGGGGCGGGTCTATTCTCCTGGGCGATGTCGGACGGGGAGTATATCTACGTCCCCAACGGCCCGAGGGGTTTTGTGAAATACCGATATGTTCCAAATGGGACGCTTACGGTTAGAGTTCTTGGGGAGGTGCCCCATGTCATAGAGGTCGAAGGCGCTGGGCTGTCTGCCGAAGGCGTACTAGGGCCTGTGAGAGTATTTGCCCAGAGATATACTGTAAAAGTAGAGCACTGTGGGGGGAGTAGGGAGGTGGTCGTGGAGGTGAAGGACGGCGGCGAGGAAACGGTGGCCATTAGGCTAACCGGCGTGAGGATAAGAGTAGAGGTGCTGGACTTTTTCCGGCGCACCTCAGGCTACTTGTCAACGGCGGCGTACGGGAGGGCCACATGCGCATCTGTGCTGTCTGACAAAGGCGTGGCTGAGGTGGTTGTGCCCGGCGGTGGCGAGTACAGCCTCGTCGTGGCGTACTACATCTCTGAGGGGGGTGCGGGCTACGTCTTGGAGAAGGTCAGGCGGCTGAGGTACACTGTAAAAACAAGCGACGACGGTTCGGTGCTTGTAGAACCAGGTAGAAACATTATTAGAGGCTACGAGGAAAGCCCGGGCATGTACTTCGCGTGGGGCCGAGGCGAGGTTACAATTCAAATATACAAAGACGGCGTGACATACTTAGAGGTCATTATGGCGGGAGCACTCGCGGCTCTGTACATGAGCTGGCGCCATGTAAAAAAGCGCCTAGGTGGCTACACGCAGACAAGACGTTAAAGAGCTCTCCTTCCAAAATCTCAACGCTGAGCACCCCCGACCTATGCAGATTAACAGCCCCAACCCCGCCTCGAGAAACCCCGTATGCCTCAGCCGCTCTAAAGGCCGTGGGCTTCTGGGGCTGACGTGTTAATTCGCCGGCGTATGTTGCCATAATCCGCGGATGTGGTGATTAAAGTCCACGGCGCCTATATTGACGACCACCTGGTAGCGGTGAGGTCTTGATCGCAGACGCCGAGATCTCAGTCGTTTAGAAAACTACATCTCCAGATGGCGGTGGCGGCGCGCTAAAACATATATACTTAAGAGAGTATATGTACTGTGGAGAAAATTCGCACCAGCGTATACATAGACGCCGCGATTTGGAAGAGGCTTAGAGAAGAGGCGGCCCGTGAGGGGATGGACGTGTCGGAGCTACTGGAGAAGATTCTAAGGGAGTACTTTGGAGAGATACCCGTCTCCACAGAGGAGCTAGACTTCGAACCTGTCGACCTAGGACTGCGGGCTTCTCGCCTAGTTAGAGAGATGAGAGATGAGGCTTTATCTAGACACTAGCGCATTTGTGAAGAGGTACATAAAGGAGGAGGGCTCTGAAGAGGTGAGAAAAATATTTATCTCTGCCTACAACGGCGACGCGGTTTTACACATGCACTTGTTCAATGTGGGCGAGGCCCTATCCGCAATTCACAAAGCCACGAGGAGAGCCGGCCGGCCCGAGATCTACCCCCTCCTCAAGAAGAGGTTGCTGGGAGACGTGAGGAGGTTGACAAAACTAGGCGCCATGAGGCTGACACCGCTGACAATAAGCCAAATCCTAGAGGCGAGCAAATACGTAGAAAAACACAGCCTATACATCGTAGACGCCTTGCAGATAATCTCCGCCATCCAGACAAACTCAGAATTGATAACAGGCGACGAGAAGCTCTGCAACGTGGCTGAGGCTGAAGGAGTTAAGTGCAGACAAATCTAACTGCAAGAGGTCTTTGCCGCCTAAAACAATTTTTATTAACACCGACAATCTGGGTGTTATGAAGTACAGGCTTATGGACGTCTTGGCGTGTCCCTACGACAAGACCTTCCCCCTTAGACTAGTCGTTATTAAGCGTACGGAGCACCCCGAGAGGCAGTACACGTGGCCCCGGAAGCCCTTCTGCGAGGAGTACTGCTCCTACCGCGACCTAAAGATCAAGGAGCACCCCAAGCCAGACACCCTCCCATGTGAGGAGTGCCACAGGTGGGAGATAGAGACAGGAGTCATATACTGCCCCACATGCGGCCGGTGGTACCCCATAATCGAGGAAATACCCCGCATGCTCCCCGACGAGTTGAGAAACGAGAAGGAGGAGCTACAATTCCTGGAGTCCGTAGCCCCAGACCTGAGGCGCCTCGCCCCCGACATCGCCGACAAGATAATAAACCAAGGCAAACCCTTCAACCTCTCCAAAAAATAGATGGGAAAAGCCGGTTGCCTCGCCCTCTGCCTAGCGCTCCTATTCACAGTAGCGGCAGGAGCCAACTGGAAAGAGATAGAGCTATACATCCCCAAACCACATGTATACGACTTATACCACTGTAGCGACGCCCACGCCATCTACATGGTCGTCCCCGCGCCCCCCGACGTGTCCATACACATAGTAAATCTAACGGATGTATCTGTAAGGAGAGTTGGTATTAAAGGCGTTATACCTGGGTATGTGGGAGGTGTCCAATGCGCAACCGCTGGGGACAAAATCTATCTATTTACGGCGGATTCTGTTGTAATATACTTCCTTAGATATAACGCCTGGGTTAAAATCCCGTACCCAAACAGGGCGGTAACCCCCCTTGACCTGGCTGTGGCGTCCCACCAAGACCTCCTCTACATACTCAGAGAGGTCGACGGGAGGAGAGTAATTGAGATACGCGACCCGCGCGATTTTAGCCTAGTCGACACAATCCCAGCGGACGGGGTATACGCGATTAAGAGCTTCCCCGACGGCGTCTTGGCCTACGGATCAAATAACGTCACTGTGCTCGGCCAAAACAAAACCTTCACGACGCGCTGGTTTATGGGGGCGGCGTTGCTAAAAGGCCGTCTGTACATAGTGGGCGGGGCAGACGAGATAGAAACCGACGGAATCGCCGTGAAGAAAGCGCCACGCGATGACGCGGTGGCCCTAGACGCCGACGGCAACTACCTGTACCTAGCGGTCCGCCGTCTACATCCGCAGGGCTCGCTGGAGGAGGTGTATGTGTACGACGCCGAGCTGAGGCATGTCTCAACCCTACTTCCGATTGGATACTATCACTTCCTCACTAAACCCTCGCCTCTTGTGAAAGTCGGCAACTACACAGCGCTTATCCTAGTTGGGCATCCGCAGTGGATATCAAGATACCACTATGGCAACTACCTGTGGATTAAGGTGTTCTACACCACGGACATAGCCAGCATCAAGCCTTCATCGCTACAGATTTGCAAACTCTTTACATATATAGGATTTTTCGAGCTGTTAGTCAACTACAATAATTTAATGCAGTATAATGGAGTTGGCATTAAATGTATAAAACTGGCGAACCTACTCCCGGGGCGCTACTACGTCGACGCTGACAATTCCGCCATTGTGTCGCTCTTCTGGCTCCCACACGCCGTCCGCGAGGTGGTGGATCTCAAACCCGGCGAAGATCGCTTCATCCTACTCTACGACAAGTCCACCGTCTACGTGGGGCTGGCGGCGGCGCTGTACGTGGCGCTTCTGTACTGGAAGCTCAGACGACGCGTCAGCGACATCAGCGATCTGCTACGCTGATAAAAGCCTCGCCGACGCACGGCAACGCGCCTGGCATCTACAGCGGATCAACATATATAACGCGGGTCGTGGAGCGATGTAGATGTCCAGCAGATGCCCCTTGTCAAATAGGTCTGCCCCTAGGCGGCGGGGGGAGCGCCCCAAGAGTTGGCGAAAGGCGGTATTGGCTATAGTGCAACACGTTGCTATCACACCACTACGCCGACTCTGTTTGACACATGACTAAACACCGCCTGCTCTACACAGCCGTAGCTGTCGTACTCCTGGCGGCGTTGCTGACGGCAGTAGGAGATCTCTGCGTAGGCAAGAACTATGTCTACCGCACAGGCTTCTCCGTTGAGATTTATGACAAAAAAGCCTAAAGCTACACGACTGGATAGAGGTACGCTCGGCTCATCTTGTATGTGTAGCCGAGGGCGACGACGCCTACGCATTTATAGGCGAAAGCCTCGTCAAGCTGACGCCCCGGGGTATCGATAAGGAACTTAAGCTGAGTGGCTGGTGGGTTTACGGCCTGGCGCCTACATGCGGCGGCGTGGCCGCGTTGATGAACAACGGTAGCCACTGGTCGCTCAGAATCTACAACCAAGACCTAGAGCTCATCGACCAATCTGTCTGGCGTTCAGAATCTGCGTGGTGGCAGGTGGCCGCCAGCGGTTGCAAGATCTGGCTAGCCGAGCCGCCGCCAACGCCGGCGCTGTACGTCTTGAATTCGGGCAACCTAACAAGAGTCTTAACGCTGAATACAACTGGCGTGGCTGTACCCGACGGCAGAGGCGGGGTGTACTACATCGGGAGGGACTGGATCTACAGAGTCGACGAAGGCGGCGTGTCTATCGTAGGTAGAGGCTTCCATGCGACGCCAATTGCCTATGCGGTGACCAAAAACCGCCTGTACCTCCTCGACGTTCAGAGCGTAGACGCGTGGAACTACATCAAAAGCATCATACTCGTCGATCTTGAAAAGGGGGCTGTGGTGGGGAGGATCTACACCCCAGAGGTGGATAGAGTAGCGACAGACGGGGAGCACCTCTACTTCTACCTACAGCGCCACTTTCTTGAAACCGGCCGTCTAGAGAGGCGTAGCTACGTGCCCAACGCCACCATCTACCTCATTAGGAGGGGTGGCCCCCATGGCGTGCGTATAGGTATCGAGGGGGTAGGCGAAACGCTTGACGAGGTGTTCGGCCCAGTAAAGCTGTGGCCGGGGATATACACCGCCTATTTGGAGCACTGCGGCGTCAGAGAAGAGAAGCGTATATACGTAGCCGACGGGATGTCAGGATACGTCGAGATGGAATTCGACGCAGTCACACTACGCTTTGTCCCCGTGGACTTCTTTAGAAGACCCGTGGAGAGCCACATAGGCGTAGCGGTTGGCGACTGCCACAACTACACCTCACCTGGCTACGAGACAAGGCTCGTGTTGCTTAAGGGCAAGAAGTACGTAATCGACGTCACCTACATGCCGATAGAACGAAGCGGGGGTAGATACTTCGAAGATCTGCGCCAAGTCAGACTCGACGTAGAGATAGGCCGCGACGGATCCGTCAAAATCTCCGCAGACTCTCCCTTTGTCCACATGGGCGACGCCGTGTACCTATACCGCGACGGGATTACCTACATGGAGGTTTTGACGGCGGCGGCCGTGGTGCTTCCGTCGCTCTACGCCGTGGACAAAATCGCCAAGCTCCTCCACAAGACAAGAAGCCGCGCCGCGGCGCCGCGGCACAACCAGCCGCAGACAAGCGCCTAAGGGCGGTGTCGCCAACCACAGCCCAAACAGCGCTCCGCGGCCACGTAGACGCTTGACGACGGCCACAGGCAGAACTTTGCACATTTGTACGAGCTAAGGCTTATATGGAGAGCCTCTAGAGGTGGTATGAGATTTCTTATTGTGTATGTCGTCGCTGTGGTTTTTCTCCTCGCAGAGGGGATGCCTCACAAGGTGGAGGTGGCTATGACGTATAAGTATATGGTCACTGTGTGTAGCGACGGCCCATATATCTACATCGTAGACCTGGGCGACAAGACCGTTCTGCATGTTGTTAACCTAACTAGTCTTTCAACCTCCCGCGTCTATATTGACGACTACGTGGCAGACTGCGTCGCAGACGGGGGCAGGGTTCTGCTCTTCTCCAGGAAATATGTCACGATCTACGACGCTGTGGCCAACAGATTAACCAGGCTGGAGTATAACAACTCCAACATTGACGGACCATTTTATAAATATGTGGGGAGGTTAGGCGACAAGGTGTTAATAGTCAGGTACATAGACGGGAGGGGCTACCTAGAGGTGAGGCGGCTTTCCGACTTCGCGCTACTGGAGGTCCTCAGCGGGGAGCGGCTGGGACCTATAAAGGAGTCTCCTCACGGCGTAGTCGTGTATATGTGGAACGGCACAGCGCTACTCTTATGCGGCGCCGATGTGGAGAGGCTTGAGGTGGGGCTATATACGCGAGTTGTGTGCCTTGGCGACGGAGTTCTTCTCTACAACTCCACCTCATTGGTGAAGATACCAAGGGGGCGCGGCACGGCCGTCGCGAAGGGGATCGACGGCGTTGAGCAAGTGTTTGTAGATGGGGAATATGTCTACGTAGTGAGGAGGCGCGGCCTCAACGTCGTGGAGGTTTTGGTTTTCGACGGCGAGCTTAGACAGCTGGGCAGATTTAACATCGTTTCCTACAGTGATGTCTACATCCACAGATTTAGAAACGACAAACTAGCTTTTGTGACTTGGGGTGAGTTTGGCGGCAGAAAGGCAATCATTCACATAGTCGATTTACGAAACACCGCGGCTAGCAACCTCACCATATGCATCTACTCGCTATCGCTGAGACTGAAATGTGTGATTGTGGACAGGGCATTGGTGGCCATGGTGAATTACCCAGGTTGTGTCACTGTAGACAATCTCCTCGCAGGTACCTACCTAGTCGAGACGTATCTAGACTGCATACGCCCACACCACGGCGAGGTAAAGGCCCTTCAGCCAGGCGGTGCCAACCTGGTGGTGTTCTACGATGACCACATACTCTACCTAGCTATGGCGGTGGCGGCCGCGGCGGCGTTCTACATAAAGAGGAGGGCATGAGGGGACTTCTACTTCTCCTCTACCTGGCGGCAAGCGCGTCGGCTCTCTGCATTGGGAACTACTACATATACGCCCTGGGGGACGCTGTATATGTCTTTGAGAAACACACGTTGAGGCTTGTAAACTCTTTCCAACTTGAGGGAGGTGTAAACGCGGCGTTAGCGATAGGATGTGTAGTTATTGGAGACAGCCTATACCTCGGCGTGGCGACTGGCTATAGCTACATAGTCGTCAAGGCGGGCCCCTTGGGGGTGGAGAGGCGTCTGGAAATCGACGGGCTCGTCGCGTTGACTAATCACTGCGGTAGAGTCGCCGTTCTTGTGGATAACATGTCCCACATCGCTATTAAGTGGTTCACGCCAAATCTCGAGTTTGTGGAAGATGTGTGGTGGAGTAAAGCCGATGCATACTACATGCTTGTCTCCAGCGGATGTGAATTATGGCTCATTGAATACAACTGGCCGCCTTGGAGAGTCGACATATACTACATCGGTGTCGGCGGCTCCCGCACCTTGATGCACACAGCTGGGGAGCACGGCGAGGTGGTTCCCGACGGCGACGGCGGCGTGTACTACATCACGCCGACGAAGTGGCTGAGGATTAGCAAATACGGGGTCGTTAACATTGGCCGCGGGGTGCGGGATTTAATACACAAAGCGTTTATCAAAGGCGACGCCATATACGCGGTGGCTTTGCAGTCTCCCCACGGCCCCAACTACGTGACAGTGGCCAGATCCTGGGGGGAGGTGGAGAGGATATACCTGGGCTCCCGCCACGTGGAGCTAGCCGCAGACGGCGGCTACATCTACATCTACTACGGAGGGAGCCGTCTGGAGAGGCGCCCCTACCTGCCGAACGGCACAGCCGTCGTGAGGGCGGCCTCCGACATTAAACTCGGAAATGTAAAAACCGGTATCATAGGCGTGGGTGAGGTCGGGGGGCCGGTCTACGGGCCTTTCAAGGTGCTGGCCGGGAGGTATGTGGGATACGTGGCCCACTGCGGGGGTGTCAAGAGCGTCGAGTTTGAGGTAGGCGACGGGGAGGCTAAGGAAGTTGTAATAGAGGTTAGGGGCCATCATGTGAGAATTGTACTTGTGGACTTCTTCAGGCGTCCTCTAGACGGCCACCTCTATGTCGGGATCTACGGTAGCGTCGCCACGTGTTTTCGAGATATTGCGAAGTCCCCCCTAGACGTGGTGTTGCCAGAGGGCGAGTACAAGGCGGGGGTATCATTCTTCAGAGACGTGGAGAGGGGCGGCTACCGAACAGAGGAATATATCACCACGTGGTATTCATTTCGTGTAGAGCCCGGCGGCCGCATTGCCCTGCGAGATATGTCACTGGACAGGTTGTTCGCAGTGGAGGGCAACACGCTCTACATTTACCGCGACGGGGTTACCTACCTCGAACTTTTGCCAGCGGCCGCGTTGTTTGGCGTCTTCTACGCGCTGGACAAGTTCTCCAGCGCGGCGTCCAGACGTCTAGGTAGGCGATGATGCGGCTGGTGTTAGCCTTGGCGGTATTGGCCACTTTGGCTCTCGGCCAGGTTTATCTTATCGAGGGCGTCGTGGGTGGGGTTTTTGTCGACGTGTGTAGCGGCGGTGGGCGTGTATACGCCGTCGAGGTTTTCTACGACCTGCCCAGTCCGAAGTCGCTGGTGCACGTAAAAGGCGATGTGAGCGGCGTAATTGAGGTGGAGGGTGGGATCGCCGCATGCGCCGCGTCTGAAAGCGGGCTCCTGTTGCTGACGGGTGGCGGGGCCTATCTATTTGACAAGTCGCTGAGGTATTTGGGTTTCGTGTCTCTCAACGGCTCTCTGTGGTATGGCAAAAGCGTCGTCGTCGGGGACGGCGTAGTGGCGTTGCTGGTGGGTAGGGGGGAGCGGAACTATGTCGAGATTAGGCGTCTCGACGACTTCTCGCTTGTGTCTCAGCGAGAGGTTGGGAGGTTTTACGAATATGTAAACTGCGGGGGCGGGTTCGCCCTTATGCGGGACGACGCCGTAACTATCATTACGATTGACGGTAGCGAAATTGTCAGCACCAACCGCCTTCTACGCTTCTATAGTTTTGTCTGTCTAGGCGATTCTATCTACATGTATTGGAATGGTAGAATTATCAAGATGTCTAGAGAGGAGTCGGCGAGTCTTGAGCTCCAGGGCAACTTTCCATCGGTATACACCGACGGGAGGTATATCTACGTCAAGATCGTGGCGGAGCCAGATCCGCAAGCCAACACACCTGCGTTGAACTACCTATACGTCCTGGACAGCGATTTGAGGATATTGTGGGCGGCGGCTTACTTCGGCAAGGTGGTGGAGTTTCTCCAGAAGCCAGGCGGGAATAAGACTCTTGTAGTGGCCAGAGACGTAAGTGGGAGTAGCGTCTTTATCGACGAGCTTGATATCGGAGGAGGCCCACCCGGCTCGCTGACATTTTGCTACTTCGGGATCAACCCCGCTGGCCGTATTACTGTTTATGTAAATTTTGAGAGCTTTCCGGGGCGATTTGGATGTGTTTCAATTCCGGCGGCTACTCCCGCGAGGTACTTCTTTGAGGTATATCGCGTCGATTTTCCGTCTGTGCCGTCTCCGTGGAGAGATGTGGTGAGCGTGGAGGCGGATAGACACGCGGTTCTCATAGTGACAGACGGCTTGTTGGAGTCTGTAGTAGTCTTCTTATTCCTAGTCCTAGCGGTGTACGTATGGGAAAGGTTGCGCTCGCCGCGATACTACTCTTAGCCGCAGTTGCGGCGGTAGGCGTGCCGAAGCTGTGCGACATGGTGAAGGGGCAGACGGCGCCGGCGGGAACCCCGCCGCAGCAACGCTTCGACGGGGACGGCTGGGTTGACGTGACTATCCGCGTCGTGGACTTTTTCGGCAGGCCGGTCAACGCCACGATGTATATATACGCCAGGGGTTTTGTAAAAACCGTCTACACCGGCTCTACATTTCAATTCAAGGTGCCCAGGGGGATGTGGCACCCCGTGGAGATCTGCGTGTGGAGGGTGGAGCGGCACAGCTGGGGGGAGTGGGAGCGCGCCACATGCGGTGTGTATTGGATAACTGCCGACGGCGAAAACGGCGCAGGTGTAATGGGGGACTGGTTTAGCTACTTCAGCTTCGGGGAGCCCGTGATCTACATTTACTACGACGGTGCTGTCTACACAGACTTCATATACATCGCGGCGGCGCTCCTCGCGATGTATCTTGGAGAGAAGGCGTGGGGGCGGGTCAAAAGGCAGCACGCGCCTCGGTAGACCTCGGAGGCTGTGGATGTGCTGACCCGCGGGTCGTATAGATGGGGCCTTTGTAGAGATACGCCGCGGCAGCGGCCATGAAGAATATGTGTACAAGGTCAGGCCTCGCGGCGTAATATGCATGGCCGGCGGGGGTGGGGAGCGAGGCCACCCCCGCCGCGGCGAAAACTGCGCCTAGGAAGGCCGGCCCGCGGCGGCGCCCGTCCCAAAGGAGAGCCGCGGCGAAGGCCGCCTTGGCCAGCCACGCAAGCCACAGCGGCACTGCATAGTTCTCGGAGTATATAGGGGGGTAGGAGAGGTACACAACCCCACCCGTGTTGAGGAAGTAGGAGGCGGCCCCGAGCGCGGCGACTGAGAGGGGGAGGGGCGCCAGCCTCCTGTTTCTCAACACGGCGGCGCCGGCGACTCCAGCCGCTATGTACTGCCACTGGAGGCCCCAGTGCAACTTAGGCCAGATGATCCCCAGCGCTGTGACGGCGGCGAAAAGCGCCCCCCAGCCCCACCTAGTCTCCACGAGGGTAGACACCGCGGCGAAGGCCGCGGCGAAGACTGCCCCCGTGTAGCCGTGCGGCACGAGGGCTGAGGAGACGGCGGCGGCGTAGGCGAGGAGGCCCAGGGGCTTTCTCGCCTCCAGCGCCGCGATGCCTATGGCCGCCGCGATGAAGTGGTCGGCCTCCAGATCTCTCATGTGCGGCAGAAGGAAGAGGGCCGCCGCCGCGGCGAGGGCGGCCAGAGTGGCTGGGTCGCGCCGCAGGATGGCAAGCGCCCACGGGATAAACGACACGGCGTAGAGGAGGGGCCGGGAGGCCGCCGGGGCCGCGTAGCTGAGGGCGGCCGCCGCTGTCAATCCCGTGAGGACTATGGCGAGGCCCCAGAGGCCGGTGGCGAATATGCGGGGGTCAAAACTCCGCCGAGACATAGGACTTGCACCTCATTTCGAGGTGGAGGACGTCGCTAAGCGTCTTGCAGAGGGCCGCCGAGGCGATCTTTGCGATGTAGTTCCACTGGAGCCCCCTCTCCAGGGGGACCAGCTCGGCGTCTTGCGACCTGTGGCGCGCCACGGAGTTAACAAGAACGTAGAGGCTCCGCCCCACGGAGAGGGCCTTCGTCTTCACGTCGTAGTGCGGCCAGAAGTCCCCGCATCTGTAGACCACCACCAGGGCCTTGGCGAAGATTCTCGGCCAGGTGAACATGAGGCTGTCCACCCTCACGTCCGCGGCGGCTTTACACGGCGTGCCGAACTTCACCGTGTACTCCGCCGGCCCCGACGCCGAGAGGGACACATTTTCAAAATCCACCTCGGAGAGCTCGGGGATCTCCACGCAACAATCTCCCACCAATCTTTAAAACTTTCCGCAGGCTCTGGGACGTGGAGGCATGCCGCCCCGAGGTACTCGTCGACTCGGCCTGGGACCGCGCCGGTATTGCGATAATCGCCGTGGTGTTCATAGCGGTGCTGGCCCCGCACGCCATGTGGGCCGTGCCTATAGTGCTCCTCGCCTCCGCCGCGACTACAATACTCGCGGCCAAGAGGTTTAACAAGGCGTCGAGAGCCGCTGAGCTGGTGGACTGCGGAGGGGCGCTTAAGAGGCCCGTGGCGGCCCGGCCCGGCTACGTGGTGTCGTACTACCACGACGCGGGGAGGCACAGCACCATTTACTTTAAGTTCGAGCCGGCGGGGGAGCCCACGGTGCTGTCCCGGCTCGAGTGGACACACGCCAGGGGGTACATAGTAGCGGCCTCGGGGTATAGGCTGTACCTCTGGCTACCCGCCTACGAGATACTGGACGACTGTTGCCGCGGCGTCTACATCGCCGCTGTTGATCCGGCGTTTCTCCCCCAGAGAGGCCCGGTGCAACTCACCCTCTCCACGCCGGAGGGGGACTCCGCGTCGGCAGGCCTAGCCCTCAGAGGCGCCGTGCTGGAGGCCGAGCTGACTTTTTGGCCCGTCAAGGCCAGGTCGGCGCGGCTCGAGCTCCACGTAGACACGGGACACCACAGATTCAAGAAGGTGTTGCTCGCCGCCGAGAGCGGATCTAGACGCGTCGAGCTGGACATCGGCGGGAGGCCCAGGCTCTACATCATCAAAGGCGCCGTCCCCCCGACACACGCCGGTACCCTCGGGATAGAGCGCGAGGGGCTGTTGGGCTACGGCGGGGGCGGCGAATACACTGCGAGGCTTGTGATCGACATACCCCTAAGACCAGACTACCACGTAGACGCCCAGCTGTAGAAACGTGGACACGGTGAGGACTCAAAAAATTGACAACCCGACGAAGCCGAGCTCCAAGCCGCTCTCTCAAATAGTGATGTATCCCCCCTAGGCGTCTACATTCGCGGTTCGCCAGTAGCTGGCGGAGAGACTCGCACAGCGCACACGGCCCCCGCGTCTGGCCCCCCGGCGAGGCCGTAAATGTAGCCGCATCGCAAACCACGCGAGGCGTCTTTACTAAACCTGCTAATATACGTCTTTTTTCTTTAAGAAGCGGTTGGGATTTTCGGCTTCAAAAATTTCCTAGCCTGTGGTGTTGCCGTCGTTAGTGGGAGAATCCTCTAGGCGCCTTCGCTTCGCGTTTCCCGCGGTTGCTACGCCTCACCTGGTGGATATCCTTAGGAAGCTCCCCGTGGCGTTGTACAGCGGCTCCCCAAGCCTCAGCTTTGAGACGTCAATTGTGGCATTGACTACGTATGAGCAACGGCTGAGCACAGGGCCTAATATCTCTCTCTTAACCCCCACCTCAGCCCACTCCGGCAGAGCTATGTATACTCCCGAATTACTAAAAACCACGGTGGCGTTACGGAAAGGTATCGGGGCTCTGTAGACAAATGTAAGATACCCCACGCTTTTATTTACATTAACGACTAACAAAACATCTACAGGATACAAGACGGGGTTCATGACAATTGTCTTGTTTTTGACATATCTAGCATAACATTTTAACACCAGGTTCTCGGGGAAGGGGTCTGTCCTACTCGGCGGCTGGGCCGACGCCGGCCTTACAAACACGACGTAGGTTTCGTTTCCCACTTTCCCCGCCGCGTGGCATATATAGCCCCAACCCGGCATCCAGTTAATCGGCGGAGAGGGGGACAAGACCACATCTCCATTATACTCACAAGGCCCCCACACCACCCCACTTACCTCTGTAAAAACGCCAAGGCACACCACTTCTAGTTGAAGCTCGCAGTGATCCACCTCGTCGCCCACAGTCACATTGGCCTTAGCCACGGCGCCGCCGCCCCGCGAAGTTGAGAAAAGCAAGACGGCAAGTATAGCGGCAAGGACGCTGAGTAAGAGGAAAAACTTCACCGAATGGGATCTACGCTGAGACACCCGTAGCATATTGGTAAGAACCTATATTTTTAAGTCTCACTGCTGAACGCGCCAGAACCTCCCACCTCTAAACAAAAGGACGGCGCACCTCTTAACTACCGCAACGGCGTCGTAATCCCTTGTAACGACGGCGCACCCAGCCCCGCACTCAGCCTCGCACAGCTCCGCGGCGTATATCTCGGCGGGCCTCCGCTCGGAGAGGCGGCAGTCCAGCCCATAACGCCTGCACATCTCCAAGTAGCGCCTAGCGAGAGGCATGT
>NZ_JBMFKV010000020.1:0-19883 GCF_049971835.1 Pyrobaculum sp. | reverse complement strand
GTCGCGGTGGAGAAGGAGGCGAGGCTCTTTAAAACCAGCGGCGGCGAGATAGTGGGCTACGTAATCATACACGCCGGCGCGGAGGGTGGGCGCGAGGCCGACTACACGAGAACAGCCGCAGTGCTGAAGGCCCTCGGCGTAGAGAAGTGGAGCAGAGTAGAAAGAAAGATACGCCTCACTGGCGGCGCCCTTGACGCCTTAATGCGCCTAGAGCCCGTGTGCAGAGCGCTGGGCATATGTCAAAAGATTTGATGTATATTTATAAAGGCTGTTTTTCTTCTGTGTTCGATGTCTAAGGAGCTTATTGTGAGTAAAATCGAGAATGGAACCGTGATCGATCACATACCTGCAGGGAGGGCGTTGGCGGTGCTTCGTGTGCTGGGGATTACTGGGAGGGAGGGGTTGCGTGTGGCTCTTGTGATGAACGTGGAGTCCAGGAAGCTGGGGAGGAAGGATATTGTGAAGATCGAGGGTAGGGAGTTGACGCCGGATGAGGTGAATATTATCTCCGCCGTGGCGCCGACGGCCACTATAAACATTGTCCGTAACTACGAGGTTGTGAAGAAGTTTAAAGTGACGCCGCCGGAGGTGATAAGGGGGAGGTTTAGATGTAAGAACCCGACCTGTATTACCAACGCGCCGAGGGAGCCTGCCGAGCCTACCTTCCTCCTCGTCAGGAGGGAGCCGCCTCTCTTCGTCTGCGCTTACTGCGGCCGGTACCACGAGCTGGGCGACTTGTTATGATACAGAGGCTGGTCGAGAGGGGGGTTGTCAAGTTTGGCAGATTCCGCCTCTCCAGCGGGCTGGAGAGCCCCTTCTACGTGGACTTGAGGAGTGTCTTGGGGGATCCCGATCTGTTGCGGTGGGTGGTGGAGAGGTACCTCTCTGTGCTTTCCAGGCTGGAGTTCGACGCGGTCTTGGGAGTCGCCACCGGGGGGATTCCCTACGCCTCTATCCTCGGCTACCTGCTCGGCAGGCCTGTGGGGTATGTGAGGGCTGAGGAGAAGGGCTACGGCACCGGGCGCCGGGTGGAGGGCGTCGACGTGGCTGGCATGAGGGCCGTCGTCGTCGACGACGTGTTGACCACGGGCAGAAGCGTGTTGTCCGCCGTCGACGCGGTCCGGGCCGCCGGCGGGGCTGTTGCGGGCGTCGTGGTTTTTCTAGATAGGGAGCAGTGCGGCGCCGACGCCGTGAGGAGGGAGGCGGGTGTGGATGTGTACAGCGTGTACAAGATGAGGGAGCTTCTGGAGGAGCTCAGGCCCTATATAGGCGAGGAGCGGAGCCGCTCTGTTCTGGAGTACCTATCGCAATGGCGCTGTTAGCGGCGTTTGGCAGGCTTATGCACTACGTACATCCAGAGATTAGCCACAGACTGGGGTCCCTCCTCTTCTCAATTCCACTTCCCAGTTGCCGATGCGAGAGGTGGTGGAGCATCGGCGGGGTTAGGGTATGCGGCCCCGTGGGCGTGGCGGCTGGTCTAGACAAGTCGGGTCTGTACGCCAGGTTCCTCTCGTCGTTCTGCCCGGGCTTTCTGGTGGTGGGCTCTACACTGCCGCGGGCGCGGAGGGGGAACAAGCCGCCTAGGGTTGCCCGGGTTTGGCCCTATTCCATGGTGAACGCCATGGGGCTCAACAGCCCGGGGATTGCGAGGGTGGTGTCGAGGCTGTCTGGGCTGGACTACCCTATTTTCATAAGCGTGGCCGGCTTCAGCGTCTCGGACTTCGCGGCCCAGCTGGCCTATTTGGAGAGGTACTTCAGGCCAGACGCCGTGGAGGTGAACATATCCAGCCCCACGTATAGGGGCTTTTGGCGGGACGTGCCTACGCTCGGGGGGATCCGCCTCCCCGTGTTCGTCAAGGTCGGCCCCTCGGTCGACTTGAGGCTTGTGGTTAGGTACGTGAGGGAGGTGGGGTGGGGGCTCGTGGTGACCAACACACTACCCGTGGACGACAGGCGCCTCAGCACCGGCCGCGGGGGGCTCAGCGGGCTCCTCCTGTATAGATACGGCGTCAAGCTCTTGGAAAGGGCGAGGCGCCTCGCGGGGGGAGAGGTGCCTATAATCTACAGCGGCGGACTATACACCTGTGCCCAGTTGCGCGAGGTTTTGAAACTAGCTGACGCGGCCGAGGTGCTCACCTCGATACTATACTACACGCCCTACATCCTCACACTCCTCAACCGCTGCGGCGGCACTCTACGCTGACGGCCCCCGCCTCCTCGACCAAGCGCCTCAGCCTGCGCCAATGCGAGCCGACCCAGTAGTAGCGGCCGCAGACGGCGCACCGCCAGCACCTCTCGCTTCTAATTTCGTGGCCCACCGCCGCCTCGGCCTCTCTGCAGTCAACCTCGGCTAAATCGCCGCCGCATACGGGGCATCTTGACCTCTCAAAGGGCCTCATGCCGAGGGCGATAAAGACGGCGACCCACTCCACGTGGCTGTCCGTCTTCAGGAGGATGGCGGGCCCCCTCCTCCTCTTGAACAACTCCTCGTCTCGCGTAACTACGAGGCACTCCGTCTCCGCGAGCTCCGAGTCGCCTATAGAGGGGCTGTAGACTACCCTCACGCCGAAGAGAATGCGCAACAGCCTGGCCAGCCAGCCCAACATGGCGTCTACATAGATACAATCCGGGACGCCGCTGTCGAGCCCCTTACACTCCACGTACACTCCCACCGCGATCTCGGTGTTGTAACGTTATTAATTAATTATCGTTTCTGAAATAATGAGTTGCCGCAGGTTGTGGTTGCTTTTGTTGCTGGTCACGGTGTTGGTGACTGCACAAAGGGTTTATGTTTATGAGGTTGAAAGCGATGTAGAGGTATTTGATGAAAAGGTGCCGCATATACCAGGCGTTGTCTGGAGGCTTGGAGAGCAGGCAGTTGTAGTGCTGGTGCCAAGGGACGTTGAGGTTGGTTTAATTCTCTTCACTAACGAGACTGTGAGGGTTCCTGTTTATGATAGATCGCGCTTTCTACTTGCTATACCGGCAGATGCGCGGCCAAATCCCAATGCTAAGGCTGAGGCATTTCTAAAGACTCCAGATGGTGTGTTCCCCGTCGTGTTTAGAAAACCTGATGGGGGCATCATCGACATAATGGCGCATAGTAGAGAGGACGCCCTAGCTGTTTTAAAGCAACTGGGTTTCGAGCCGGAGTTTAGGGGCAGAGCCGAGCTGAGGAGAGTAGAAGACAAGTCTCCGGCACGAGGCGCAACTTCTGAAACGCCTTTTTCCACCACGGCGCAGATCCCAAAGCCGGGCGTCGGAACGACCCTTGACGTATATGGCGGGATCTACTTCGCACAAGTTGCGGTGTCTCAAACTGGATCAGTTACTATACCGAGATACGGAAACGTGGGCCCGTGCACAAATCTGCCAACGGCGTCCTATGTCGGTTACGATGCTAGAAGCCTCGCTTTAGGAACTATAATAAAGGGCGGGACTATCAGCGCCGATCTTGTTGTAGAGGTATATAAGGTGGTAGATGATCGATGTATTTATTTAGGAAGCCGAAGCTTTACGCTAGCTAATAGAACTAGATATTGGGTAGATCTTGTTAACCCCGCCAACAGCGTCGACCAGCTCGCGGTATTTGTATATCTAAACGTAAAGAATTTCAGTGGCAATCCCGTAGTCGGTGTAAACGGCTCTCTCATTTACAGTAGGACTTATAGATACGGTTTTGAAATTGGAGAGTTCGTGGCTAGAATCGCCGGCGCCAGCAACTACTCAGTAAATAACTACGTGGGACGTATTGTCATAGGCCCCTACATAGCATATGACGGCTACATAGCTGGGACGCTGTCATCATCCCTATCACTTACAATATCCACAGTTCCTGTTAATGGTGTGTGTAAAGATATGTCAACAACCTTTAGAATAAACGGTTTATCCTCTAGCGGAACTTATATTTACAGTGGTCAATACAATGGTTTAACATGTATATACAACATAGCGCTAAGCACAGTAAGCCAATCAGCTTTCCAAACAGAATACTCCTACGCCAAGTCCTTCGCCAGCGGTCTCGCTTGGGTGGTGGATATCAAATACACAGATGGCTCAACGCCTTATGTGAAGTCGATCTACCTGAACGACGCCGACGCCTTTAGATATTGGAGGTGGGCAGAGCAGTGGAAAACAAGGCCAGACGCAATCGACGGCGCCTGGAGGAATCCGTTTCTGTCCTCTGCTTATGAGCTATACGCCGCTCCCACATCGCCGTCCGCCGCCCCCGGCATATACCACGGCCTAGTGACCGTTAGGCCAAATTCACCTGGCCAGTGGATAGGCAGAGTGGTGCTGACTATCTCCGGTAGATTCGTCTACCCCGGACTAAACAGCGTAGTGTATGTAAAGAAGGCTGAGCTGTATTTATACTCGCCAATTGATCTGAGCGGCGCCGATATTTCCTCCGAGGGGTACATAGTATCAAACACGTATGTGTCTATGGCTCCGCCTCAATGGGTTGAAATAGCCCAGAGAGTTAAAGACGCTGTTGATTTCATACTAGGGGTAGTGGGTATCGGGGGAAGGTGGTGGACTCTACTATCATTTGCCATAGGCCAAGGCTTGCAGAGCGCAGGCGACACGGTTAGAGTAACGCAGTTGGACAGCTACAATATAAAAATTAAATATCAGAGGGGCTGGGGGACTGATGTGAACTCCGATACTATCGTCGCCCCGTTGAAGATCCCGTCTTTAACAGGTAGGATCTGGCCAACAGAGCTAGTGGTTAGACAAATTTGTCTAGACGGTTTCTGTGCCCAGCCCAATTTCAAGGCGTATGTACAACCCGACTCTAACTACGGCGCGCAACTCCACGCGACAGTGAAGAATTGGATGTTTAGAGGGCAGACACAAGACACGGAGATATATAGATAAAGTCTACTGGGTGTCATCTATGAGTAAATCGCCCGCCTTTTTTATGTTTGTGTTAATCCTATTCTCCTCTTTGTGGGTTTTCTGGCCGTGGTCTCCCTTAGTGGCCCTGTTCATTTCTGGAGTTGTATTTCTCTGGGTGTTGTTCTTCATGTCTTTTCTAGTGCTTTCCCGCGGCTTGATATTAGCCGCGGGTCTGATGGCGTTGCCGCTAGCCTTGGCGCCTCTGGCCCAGCCTCTTTACCTATGGTACGCCCTCTCCCCCTTGGCATATCTGGCGCTGTTGGTATACTCTGCGTCTAGGATCTACGGCTGGTTCCGGGGCCTCCTCTTTGTAGTGGGTGCTCTCTGGCTACACATAGTACTTCTGGCGTTTTTAGATTGGCTCTCCGGAGGCTTCGTGCTGTCGGCTTTTCGCGCCGGCTTTGACGTCTATGAAAGGTGGAACGTGCCCCTGGTAGCTACTCTTGACTCCTCTACTCTCTACTTTTCATGTGTCGTAATGAGGTTGCTATTTAGAAGGCTCGCTGGGTAGGGCTCACCAAGTGGCGAAAATTTGCTCCACCTCTTCCCACGGCAACGGATTGCCGCGGCCCTCCTCTAAAACTCTTGAGGGGCCTGGCAACGCCGCCACGATGTCCTCTTCCCTACAGCCTCCCCACCTCTGGGCCAGCTCCTTGCCCAGCTTCCCCTTCTCCTTGTTGCCCGGGGTCACCACGACGTATCTCTCGGCGAGTAGGGGGGCGGCCTTCGGCGGCGCGGCGACCACTCTATAAACCTCGCCGTCCCTCCTACAGCCTACAGCCAGCTCCATGCGGACGTTTCTCACGTATTCCCTCTTCCCGTAGATCATAAAGGAGCCCTTTGCCAGATACTGGCCGGAGGGGGGCTGTTTCGACACCTGCTCGCCCCGCACGTAGTAGACGTCCACGGCGTGTATCCCTATTTTCCACGCCTTGCTGTACGCCGCGGCGAACTGGGCCACCTGCAACAGCTCAAGGGGATCCTCCATCGGCGGGGCGGCGACCGCCGATGCCCCAGGTATATCTGCGTGGAAGAAGAGGTAGTGGTCCTTGAGGTATTTCCTAACCACAGACTCGTTCTGCGAGGCGTCTCTCCCCCCGATCACAGGCCTCTTGCCGGTGGTGACGGTCCAGTGAAATTTCTCAAACCAGCTCTTCTTGGCGACGGCTCTGGCAGACGCCTTCAGCCTCTCCTCCTCCCGGCGCTGCTCCTCCTCCAGCTTAGAGAGATCTCTCCTAAGCTTCTCGAGCACTTGCGCCGCCTTCTGCGCCTTCTCCTCCAGCTCTTTGGCCTCTTCAAATAGTTGTGATATATATCTACCCAGGGAAACGCCCCTCACAAGCTTCACGGACTCCCCCTCTGGCAACTCTATTTTTACTCTCCTGCCGTCTACGTCTACTATACGTATACTAGACTCGCCGCCTCTAAGCGCCTCTTCGATCTCAACTTTGTACATGAGCAATCTGTGGGCCAGAGTCTTCAGCCTAGAGGCCTCGCTTCTGTATTCAGGAATTTTCCCCTCCAGCTCCTTAATAGAGGCTTCGAGCCTCCTGCGCCTCTGGACGATCGCCTGTGTCGCGTCTGCGGCGGCTGACTCGAGCTCCATCGGCGTGAAGTAGAAGTCCAGAGCCGACCAGAAGCTGTCGAAATGTCTATACTCGTCGCATTGCAGAGACACCGGCTTGATGGGCAAGACGGTGACCGCGGCCCCGCCTCTGATGCAGACTGTGGGCTCCAGCCTTCCTGAACGCACGGCCTCTACAAGCCTCTTGAACTCCTCGGCGATTGACCTGGGCGAGGGGCCGGCCCGGGCGATTAGCTCATCCGCGAGCTCGGGGCCTGTGCCGAGCCGCCTTATTAAACTCCGCCGCAGATCGCCGGGGTCTACGGCCTTTTCGAGCTCGTCCACCCCCGCCCTCAGCACGTCTATAAACGCCGCCGGGGGGTAGGCGTAGGCCGCGCCCGGCGCGAGGACTCTGTCCCTGGCTCTGTAGCTGTGCATCAGCCACACCACCCTTCCGTCCCGCACGGCCACCATGTTGAAAGGTTCAAGAAGCTCCACCACAATCTTGCCCGTGGCGAATACAAGCTCGACCAGCCTGTCGAAGCGAGGCATCGCCACCTCCACCAGCCTCTCGTCGCGGAAAAGCCCCCTAAGCGTCTCCGCCCCCTCATGCGTCTTCTCAGGTACAACCCCCGTGAGAGACGTCCTGAACCTCGTGGCGGCGACGAAGCCGCCGGCGAATTTAAAGAGAAACCCAGCCCCCGTCCTGTAGATATTTTCAAGCTTGCTCCCAGCCAGCCTCGACATCTCTGCCACGGAGGCCAGCAGGTCAAAGGCTGTGAGTACCTTCTTCACGTCTATGTAGACAGTCAACATTTAAAACTAGTAGGTGGATGAGCCATGGTTAGGGTGGTGAAGAGGTCTGGGAGGGAGGAGGAGTACCTCAGCGAGAAGGTGTACAACGCCCTGAGAGACGCCGGCGCCTCCGACGAGGTGGCGCGGGAAATCGTCAAGGAGCTGGACGAGTGGGTGAAGAAGAGGGGGAGGATATCCACAGACGAGATTAGGAGATTTGTCCTCACCAGGCTGAGGAAGCTCGAACCCGAGGCGGCGGAGGCGTGGCAGTTCTACGACAGGGTGTTCAAGGGGCGTATAACTTTTGAAGACGGAAAGACCGTGGTGGTGGAGAGGGGGCGCCTCTACCTCGGCAGGAAGGTCAAAGATATCGGAGGCAAGGGGCTCTCAAACGCCGAAGAGGTGAGGGAGATACTAGAGGAGCTTAGGGAAGATATGGAGTACGGACTGTCGCCCAAGGTCATAAACGCTAGGCTGTACGCCCTATTCATGGGCATGTTGAAGAAAAAAGACATGCCAAGAGAGGAGAAGCTGAAGTCCATAGAGCTGATAAACAAATTCAGGGAAGAGCTGGGCTGGAAGCCCTACGAGTTGAAGAAGCCTCTCTAGGCTAGAGACACGCCGACCTCCTCCAGCACCTCTTTCATCAAGAGGGCATCTTTTTCCAGGAGGGGGGACTCGCATATCAACGTAATCGTCACGTCCCTCCCCTTTAGCTCCCTGGCGAGGGGCTCGAAAGGCGGCATGTTGCGCTCAATAGGCTCGTGCTCATCTACAAACTTGCCGTTTCTATACCGCACTGAGGTGAAGTGGGTGTGCATATGCATCTCTCCGAACTCCCTCGTCCAGAGATCCAGCACCTCTCCGTAGTTTATAACCCCGCCGTTTCTCGCATACAGGTGGCCCCAGTCGACGACGGGGGTGACGAAGGGGAGCTCCTTCGCGAGTCTAAACGCCTCCTCGACGCTTCCAAACTGGTTTGTCCTCGCCGTCACCTCGACTCCTATATACACCCCAGAGCCAATGCCGGACTCCCTATACGCCCTTTCCAACTCCTCGCGGACTTTCTCAAAACACCTCTCGGGGCCCAGCCTGCCGTAGTACGCGGCGTGCACCACCACCACCCAGGCGCCCATGTAGTACGCCCGGTCCAGCGAATCCACCAACCTCTGGCGCGACTTCTCCACCTTATCAGCCTCTTCTGAGCAGAGGTTTATGAAGTAGGGGGCGTGTACGGAGAGCTTCACGTCGAAATCCCGAGCCGCCTTGCCCACCTGCTTGGCGAGGTCCCTCGACATCCTAACGCCCTGCACAAACTCCACCTCCATGGCGTTCAGCCCAAGCTCCCGCACGACGCGGACTGCCTCAAGCGTGGACTTAGCCTTCACAACAAACTGGGGAATGCCGGCGGGGCCGAGGTAGACCTTGGCCATGTGGAGGTTGCGACACGTATTTATAACAAAAAGCGGTGTCCCCCGTGCTGGAGGCCCCGCCCTTTGACAAATCCCTCGGCATGTATTACTACGTCACAGACACATGCCCGTCGGGGGGCGTGATTAAGCAGAGCGCGGAGGACTTCGTGGTGGAGGAGGTCCTGGCGGACGGCACAGTGGTGGCCCTCGGGGGCGTCGAGCTGAGGCCCAGAGTGGGGGGGTGGACCTGGATACACGTCGTCAAGCGCAACGTCGACACTATACGCCTAGTGCTGAGGCTGGCGAAGGCGCTTGGCCTAGGCCCCCGCGACGTGTCTGTGGGGGGGATTAAAGACACGAGGGCGGTGGCGTCGCAGATTGTGTCTGTCCGCGGCCCCGTCGCCGATCTGCCGAAGATACCCGGCGTGGAGTATCTGGGGGCCTGGCCCATGGATAGGCCGATTTCGCCAGCTGAGATCTACGGCAACCGCTTCACGATAGTGATACGGGGCGTCGAGAGGGTGGACTGCGCCAGAGAGACGCTTGAGCTGTTGAAAAGCGTGGCGGTTCCCAACTACTACGGCTACCAGCGCTTCGGCACCATCCGGCCGGTCACCCACCACTTGGGCATGGCTCTGCTGAGGAAGGATCCCCAAGCCTTCTTCGAGATCATGTTCTGCCGGGTGTTTCCCCACGAGTCGGAGGCGGCTAAGAGGGCGAGGGAGCTCGCCTGCAGGGGGGAGTACCAGAGGGCGCTGGAGTCCTTCCCTAAGAAGCTCGTCGAGGAGAGGGCTCTCTTGAGGAGGCTGGCGGCTGGGTACGATATGTGGAACTCCATCATGGCCATTCCGTTGCAGATACTAAGGATCTACGTCGAGGCCGCCCAGTCCTATCTCTACAACCGCCTCCTCTCGGCTAGAATGGAGCTAGGCCCCCTCGACAAGCCGGTGGAAGGGGACTTGGTGGAGCTTAACGGCCAGGTCGTCTACTACACGGTGGGTCTCGGCGGCGAGGTGGTTGTGCCGGTGCCCGGCGCCGGCGTCAGAATGCCCAGGGGGAGGGTGGGCGACGCCATGTTGAGAGTCTTAAAGAGTGAGGGCGTCGACGCTGGTATGTTTCTAAAAATGCCGCGTGGGCTAAAGGCGTATGGGAGCTATAGACGCGCCGGGCTCCGCCCCGGCGGCTACGCCTACAGCGTCGAGGGGGGCGACGTAACTGTGCGCCTAGTCTTGCCGCGGGGTAGCTACGCCACGGTCTTTTTAAGAGAGGTGGTGAAGCCCTCAGAGCCCCACAGACACGGCTTCTAGGGGCTAACGTATTTATTTATGTGCGGTACTTTCGTCGTGGTCGAGGCATACGCCGCGGACAGCGCGCTTCCAATACCGAAGAAAGACGCGATGATTGTCCTGGCGGTGCACAGCTACATACCATCCCAAGCCAACCCCCGGCCCGAGTTCGTCGAGGCGATTCTCCAAGCCCTCCAGGGGAGGGACGTCTCCATAACCTTCTCAATGCCTAAGTCGTATTTCGAAAAGGCGGTTAAGATCATGGGCCTCGAAAAAATGGCTGGGAGGTATGGGGCGAAGATAGTGCAGCCCCATCAAAGCGCTGGCTACAGGCTGGAGCTGGAGTCCCCCCGCGGCTCGAAAATCAAGGTCAGGGCGCTGGAGGCCGCTTTCGATGAGTCGCTTCTTAAAATCGTCGTGGCTATACCCGTCAGCCACCCGCAGACAATTCTCTACCTAACCACGCCCACCGCCGCGCTTCACGTGCTGGAGCCTAAAGACGCCCAGAATCTCTACGAGGGGTTTAGGCCGCTGTATAAATACATAGCAGACATATACAGACTTGAGAAGAACACGCTCTGCATCGCCGAGGGGAAGTTTATAATTGAGGGAGACGGCCCAATAAAGGGGTTCCAGCGCTACTGGGGGGTGGTGGTGATGGGCGACAACTGCGCCGAGGTGGACAACGCGACGGCGCAAGCGCTCGGCGTCAACCCAGAGGACCTCGGCTACCTCTACTTCTACTACGGCGGCCAGCCGCCGAAGACGCCGCTACCCCCCCTCCTAGAGAAGAACAAGCTGTCTATCAAGCTGACCAGCAACGTGGGGATTCTCCTCACCTGGAAAAAGGGATAAGTAGTGGTGTGTACCTGGCCTTGGGTGATGAGTGCGTTGGTGGCCGAGCGGTGAGCGCCGACGGACGGGCTGAGCCGGTGGAAAGTATATAAACACCGGTGAGTTGAGGGGCTATGGCAAAACGCGGCGGCAAGAGAACAGTCGGCGTGCCGTACAGATTCCACGTAACGCCGGGCATATTCATGAACAGCCTAGTGCCCGTGGCCGACAACTCGGGGGCTAAGCTAGTGCGCGTAATTGGAGTAGTGGGGCACTACTCCAAGACTGTCCACAGGAGGATCCCCGGCGCCGGGGTGGGGGATATGGTGGTCGTCGTGGTGAGGGAGGGCAAGCCCGAGCTTAGGAAGCAGATATTCAGAGCCATCGTGGTGAGGCAGAGGAGGCCCTACAGAAGGCCCGACGGGACGTGGGTCGCGTTTGAGGACAACGCCGTCGTGATAGTGACGCCCGAGGGGGATCCCAAGGGGTCTGAGATCCACGGCCCCGTGGCGATGGAGGCCACCCTGAGGTGGCCCACAATCGCCAACCTAGCCTCTATAGTGGTGTAGTTTCGGTCCACACCCCCCAAGCCATATTGTAACTACAGCACTTATATCAACAGCTTCACGTAACTACGTGGCGGTGGCAGAGCTCGAGGTACTGCTCCCCAGACTGACGCGGATGCCTCCCCTGAAGAAAATGATGTTGTTGTACAAGCTAAGGGGTTCTCTAGACGACGAGAGTTTTAGACACCTCGCGGCCCTCCTCGCGATAGATCTAAGCCGCGGCGAGAACCCCAGGAGGTGGGCCCGGGTAGACGAGGTCGAGGAGGTGCCGGCGGAGCCCACGGCGCCCGTGGAAGAACTCGTCGAGAAAGATGTGGATGAGGAGGAGATAGTGGAGGACCCAGAGTACGTTGGGAAGAGGATAGTGGAGAGGCTATGGAGGTAGAATATCTAATCGAGAGGCTGGGGCCTTACCTGGGGGGTATAGATGTGGAAAAGGTGAGGAGCCTGCTGGGGGCCACGCAGAGCGGTGTCGAGAGGTTGCTCGGCATAGAGACGCAGTCTGACGACAACCTGGAGGAGCTGGAGTGCGCGAGGATTAGGAGCTTCGCCGAGCGATATCTCCAAGAAGGTGAAAGGCTCAGAGCGCTGTATAGGGAGCTTAAAGCGGCGGGTTTGGCGCCGAGCGACATGGCGGGGCTTAAGAAGAAGATTAGAGAGGCTAAGCGCAGGGCCGGCCTCTATAGAGAAATGTTGAAGAGGTGTCAGAGCAGGTCAGTGGCATCACGCATCAGACCCCAGAGTTGACATCACGCCATGGATATAGGCCGGGAAATAAAATCTTACGTCCCCAACTCCCAGCTCGATATGTAGCGCCTCTGCTCCTCTGTGAGCTCCTCCAGCTCCACGCCCATGGTCTTAAGCTTGAGCCTGGCCACCTCTCTATCTATCTCGTCGGGTAGCTTGTAGACATCCACAGCCAGCTTGTTCTTAGCTATGTACTCGGCGGCTAGGGCCTGGTTGGCGAAGGAGAGGTCCATCACCTCCGAGGGGTGTCCCTCGGCGGCGACTAGGTTCACCAAGCGGCCTTCGCCGATGAGATAGACCCTCCTGCCGTTTGGGAGGGTGTACTCCTCTAGATACGGCCTAATCGTCTTCTTAGCCACGGCCACGCGTTCAAGCCCCGCGACGTCTATCTCTACGTTGAAGTGGCCCGCGTTTGCGAGAACCGCGCCGTCTTTCATCTTGAATATGTGGCCGA
Organism: Pyrobaculum sp.; assembly: GCF_049971835.1. Classification (NCBI taxonomy): domain Archaea; kingdom Thermoproteati; phylum Thermoproteota; class Thermoprotei; order Thermoproteales; family Thermoproteaceae; genus Pyrobaculum; species Pyrobaculum sp. The sequence continues at coordinate 7,326 of NZ_JBMFKV010000020.1, read as the reverse complement.
GGCTGACGGCCCTGATGTTGCCAGTGGCAGTTATGAATATGTCGCCTACCTCAGCCGCCTTGTCCATCGGCATAACCTCAAAGCCGTCGAACACCGCCTCCAGCGCCCTTATTGGGTCCACCTCGACGACTATCACCCTCCTGGCGCCCAGCCCCCTGGCCCTAATGGCAATCCCCCTGCCCACCCAGCCGTAGCCAGCCACCACCACGTTCTTCCCAGCCACCAGCAGGTTTGTGGCTCTCATGACGCCGTCCCACGTCGATTGGCCTGTGCCGTAGCGGTTGTCGAATAGGTACTTGGTGTAGGATTCGTTCACGGCGATTATGGGGTAGACGAGCTTCCCCGCGTTTTTCAAAGCGCGGAGCCTAATGACGCCGGTCGTCGTCTCCTCAGTCCCGCCTCTAAGGCCGGACACCAGCCTCTCCCCGTCGAGGGGCCCCGCCACCTCGTAGACGTATTCAATAGACTGGTCTCTCACTCCGTACCTGATTTTGTGTATCGTAGCCGTGAGGTCCGCGCCGTCGTCGAGAGTTATGGCCGGGTTGAAAGAAAGCGCGAACCCGATGGCGTTGTAGTACTCCCTCTCCGACATGCCCCTCCAGGCGTAGACGTAGACGCCCTCCTGGGCCAGCGCCGCGGCGACTTCGTCCTGCGTCGACAGGGGGTTAGACGGTATGAGCACCACCCGGGCTCCGCCCGCCGCGAGCGTGCGCACGAGGACCCCCGTCTCCTTAGTCACGTGGAGACACGCCGCGACTGTCAGCCCGGAGAGCGGCTTCTCCCTCTCAAACCTCTTCCTTATCTCCATCAACACAGGCATATTGCGCTCAGCCCAGTACAACTGCTCCCTGCCGCGCCCCGCCAGCGAGAGATCTTTAACCCGCGACTCCTTTGACATTTGTGTAGAGAGCGCCTAGGTATTAAAATTTTAGAATTGGGTCTCCGGACTCCACATGGCTGTACCCAGAGTTAGGACCTATGTGCCGGGGCTCGACGAGGTTCTCTACGGCGGGGTCCCGGAGAGGGCCGTGGTGTTGCTGAGCGGGGGTCCCGGCACGGGGAAGTCCATCCTGGGGAAGCAGTTTCTATTCAACGGCTTGAAGAGGGGGGAAGCCGGCGTGTTCGTCGCTCTCGAAGAGCATCCAGTCGCCGTGCGCCGCTCCTTCAAGCACTTCGGCTGGGACATCTCTCAGTACGAGCGGGAGGGGAAGTTCGCAGTGATAGACGCCTTCACAGGCGGCGTGGGGGCCGCGGCGCAGAGGGAGAGGTACGTGGTGAAGCAGGTAGACGACGTGTACGAGCTCAGCGACGCGCTCCGCCAAGCGATTAGAGACACGGGGGCGCGGCGCGTGGTGGTAGACTCCGTCTCCACGCTATACTTGACGAAGCCAGCCACGGCGCGTGGCACCATCATGACTCTGAAACGGGTAATAGCGGGGCTCGGTTGCACGGCGTTCTTCGTGTCGCAGGTTTCAGTCGGCGAGCGCGGCTTCGGCGGCCCCGGCGTTGAGCACGCGGTGGACGGCATCATAAGGCTCGACCTAGACGAAGTCGACGGGAGGCTGTACCGCTCGGTAATTATCTGGAAGATGCGGGACACCAAACACTCCATGGTGCGGCACCCCATGGAGATAAGAGACAACGGCATCGAGATACTCTGGGACAGATACATCAAATTCGCTGGAAGCGCCGTGAGATTCGAACCTCTCCCCAAGGAAGAGGTGGAGGCCATGAAGAAAGCCGTCGAGGAGGCCGAGAGGCAGCCAGCCCCCAGAAAAATTGAAGTAGAGGAGGAGTAGAGCCGCCTATGGCCGAGATCCCCCTAAAGCCGGCCAGCCGCGAGGATATTAGAAGACTGGAGTCAGCCCTGTTAGTAATGTCGCTCTACGACAGAGAAACTGTGGAGGCCGTCAAGGACCCTGCGCAGAGAGTTACGTGGGTTGACTCCCTCTACGTGGCGGCGGCCGCCCTCGCCAGGGAGAGGGCGGGGATGCCCCCCTCTAGGATAGCTGAGGAGCTGGGAGTCTCCGAGGCCACAGTAAGGCGCCATCTCAAAGGTGAGACGAAGGCAGGTCAGCTGGTGGCGAAGGTGTATGAAAAGCTGTTGAAAGAAGGCTTTAGAGTGGAGCTACCGCCCGAGCTCGCCGAGCAGTGCAGAAGGGAGGTGGCGGAGCTGAGAGAGAAGCTTGAAAAAGTGAAGAAAGCCCTCGCCGAGATACAGAGCTGGCTCTAGGATATGGAAATTGTGAACGAGGTTAGAAACCTCGGCGTCTATGTGGCCTACGACGTAGTCGCGGGCGTTGACAACACGAGATACGTCCCCCAGCTAGAGGAGGAGGTCAGGCGGGTGGTCGAGGAGGTTAGGCGCACGCTGTCCCTCGACACGTTGAAAGATCACCTAATAATTAGGGCGTACCGCGACTTCTACTGGAGAGTCCTCGGAATAGACCCCACTAAGCAACGGCCGGCCCAGGAGGCCCTCCTTAGGAGGGTGCTACGGGGCGAGCCGCTACCGAGGATAAACCCAGCAGTCGACGCGGGAAACGCGGCGTCGATAAAATACATGGTCCCCATCGGCCTCTACGACATAGCTAAGATAAGGGGCGGGGTTTTGAGAATAAGATTCTCACGGAAGGGGGAGGTCTTCCGCCCAATCGGCGGCTCTCCAATAGAGCTCGACAACCAGATAGTTCTCGCCTCAGACAGCCAGATCCTCCACATATACCCCTATAGAGACGGCGTAGAGACGAAAATTGAGGAGTCCACTAGAGATATACTAGTGGTCGTCGCGGGGGTCGCCGGGATCGGGGAAGAGAGGCTTGTGGAGACGGCCCGCTACCTCAGGAACCTCTTCTCCCTCCTTGGAGGCGCCCCGGTGGGCGAAATACGGCTAGCGTAGAGAAGCCCTTTCGAGAAACACATCCACCAACTCCTTGACCGTGGGCCCCTCCACCACCTTTAAACTCCAGTAAACCCTGGCGGTGGGCTTGTCGATCTTCACAACTCTCTCCACTCTGGCGGGCGTGGCCAGTAGCACAACATCCGCCGGCACCCTCCTGATAGTCTCCTCGAGATCCCTCCTCTGCTCCGGGGTGTAGCCCAGGCTGGGTAACACAGGCCCCGTGCTGTAGCTCTCATATATCTTCTTAACCACGCCGACGGCATACGGCCGGGGGTCCACCACCTCGGCGCCGTACTTAACCGCGGCGATGTAGCCCGCGGCGTAGGGCAACCCGCCGTGCGTCACCGTGGGGGCGTCCTCCACGACTAGAACCCTCTTGCCCGATATGTCTCTATCCACCGAGACCTCTAAATCGGCCTTTGTAATCGACGCCCTAGGATTCGCCCTCTTCACGTTGGCCACCACTCTCTCGACGTTTTCCCTCCCGGCGTCGCTGACCTTGGTTATTATCACTGCGTCTGCAATACGTAGGTTGACCTCCCCGGGGAAGGACCCCACCTCGTGTCCGGGCCGGCGGGCGTCTGTAACCACAACCATGAAGCTGGGTCTGAAGAAGGGAAAGTCGTTGTTGCCGCCGTCCCACAGCACCACGTCGCCGCGGCGCTCGGCCTCCCTCAACACCTGGCCGTAGTCAACCCCCGCCAGCACGGGGACGCCCATCTCCACATACTGCTCGTACTCCTCCCTCTCCTCAAAAGTCAGCTTGTCTAAATCCTCGGGCTTGGTGAAGACCTCCACGACCCCCTCCTCCAAGTCTCTATACGGCATGGGGTGCCTAACCACAGCCGTCTTGAGGCCGCGTGCCGCGAGCTCCCTCACAACCTCCCTAGACACGGTGGACTTCCCGGCGCCAGTCCTAGTCGCGGTGACTGCGAACACCGGTTTTATAGAGTCGAGATAGGTGTCGCCCGGCCCGTGTATTTTAAACGTGGCCCCGCTGGCGAGAACGGCCGAGATTATGTGCCCCACCTCTTCGTACAGGAGGTCGCTGTAGGCCAGCACGGCTTCATCCACTCTGAGTTCCCTGAGGTAGCGCGTCAGCTCCTCGTACGAACTCCACGTGTATATGGGGATGCCCTCGGGCACCCCGGAGAGGGACGGGGGGTACCTCCTGTTTGGGATGGGGATCTGGGTCATTAAAAAAGCCACCACTCTGTACTCCCGCGAGCCTCGGTAGACTGTGTTATAGACGTGGAAGTCCCTCCCGGCGGCCCCTATGATGGCCACTCTACGCATGGAGCATAGAAGTGGCCCAGTTATATATATTACTAAATAGGTTTTGTTTTTAAAGCCGTTGCCTTCGTCCGGCGTGATTGTATTCGGCGACGTTCACATAGGATCGCGGCGTTCCAAGATACAAGATCTCAGGAGGTGCCTAAAATCTATAAACCCAGATGAGGTCGCCATAACCGGGGACCTATTCGACGACCAGCATAGAAGGGTAAGCCGAGACGAGGCCATTAGGCTGATACGCAAGGCCATGGACATCCTAGGCCTCAGACCGAGATCCCTCTACATAGCTCTGAGCTCCTCCTCCCACGACCCCATACTGCCGAGCCCCCTCGTGGCCGACATAGACGGCGTCGAGGTGACGGCGCACAACGGAGAGGTCTATATAGAGGGCGCCGCCAGGGCCGTCCTCAGCCACGGCGACAAGGTAGTGAGAAGCGGCGTCGTTGCCTACTTCCTAGATCTCGCCAGGAGGGGCTACGTGGGGAGGGCTTTGAAAAGGAGGCTCGGCCTCGGCGGCGACGTGTGGCTGGCCTACGGCCACAGCCACGTGCCTTATGTAGACCCGGAGAATAAGATAATTAACCCAGGGAGCTGGAAGATATACGGCGTGAGGAGGATAAGAGGCGGCGTCTACGAGCTACCTTCTGCCAAACCTCTCTGCAAGCCAGACCTCCAGCCTCCCCAAAGCCTCGGGTAGGCGGCCAAGCACCACCACCTCCCTCGGCTGGACGTCGACGCCTAGACACCCCTCCCACATAACTCGGAACTGGGCATTCCCCCTGGCCACGCGCCGTATGCTCTCTACGGTGGGCTCCTCTGGATTCACCACAGCCCCGGGCCCCACGTAGGCGAGCCTGTGGGCGTAGCCGACATATATCACCTCCCCAACCGCGTTGGACAAAACTCTCGATATCGTGGCGCGCCGGCAGGTGGGGAGGTTCAACACCCTGGCCCTGTACCCCATCTTAGCCACCACCGCGCCGAACACGGCGAATTGGTACGAGGAGCCGGGGGGCGGCGGGATGATAGTCACATCGCCAAGTGGGTTGGACACGTCGAAGAGGAGGTGGGTGTAGAAATCACGCAGGACGTAGCTCCCCGCGACCTCCCCCAGAATCATAGAGAGGAAATGGCGTCGAGCACGTCGCTGGGGGACATGTAGCCGAAGTGTATATAGCCTCTCCCCTTGGAGAAGTCGTAAAACAAGAGGGAGGGTGTCCCGTAGACCCCCACCTCTTCCGCCAGTCTTTCGCACTCCCTTAAGTTGCCCTCGGGGCACTCCCCAGCCTCCACCCTCTTCCCGTTGTACACGTCGCTGATGAGCTTAAGCCTCTCCTCCTCGCGGAGGCACCTCAGCTTCCTATGCAGAGGCTCCGCGTCTCTGTGCACCACGTAGTCGCACATGGCGAAGGTTATGAGGCCCCTCCTAGCCATGTCGAGGAGAATCTCCTCAGTCTCTTTGTAAAGCCTCGCGCAGAAGGGACACCTCAAGTCGAAAAAGACCAACACAGCCTTGTCGCCGTTCCCAGCCTTAACCACGGCGAGGTCTAGGAGCTTCCTAACCACCTCCGTCTTCGTAACCGGGGTGAGCCTCGGCTTCTGCCTCCTAAATATCACAGCGACAAGAACATATACCCATTAAAAAACTTAAGCCGGTGACGAGATTGGTCTTAGCCGAGAGGTGACGTGGGGAACGATTACTGATTTAAACCGGGACAAATCCCCCCTCCGTGATCCGCATAGTGTTGCACCACACATGCAAGTCGTCATACACCCTCTACAAGGCGCTTAGGGGCACGCCAGGGCTGAAGTTCGAAATGGCGACGGTGCCCTACTTCCCCTACCTAAGGCAGTACGTGCTAAGCGTACCCGCCGTCTTTGTAAATGAGAGGCTCGTGTTGCTCGACCCCGTGGAGCCAGGCGACGTCCAAGCCCTCCTAGACGGCAAGACCGAGAAGGAGCTGGACGTAGACGAGGCGGTGGAAAACGCCGTTAGGGGCGTAATGGCCAGCCAAGCCCTGCTCTCCGCCGTCATGCTGTACAAATCACTAAAGCCGATTCTAGATCCGGAACTCGCCGCCGTGATTTCCCGGGCCAGATTCCACAGACAGGAGCACAAGACGCCGCAGATAATCCAGAGGCTCAGGGAGAGAGAAGAAGAGATACTTACAGAGCACTGGGAACACCTCGTGAAGCTACTCACCTTCGGCCTCGTGAGGGAGATGTACTGGCTAGGCATCGACGTGGAGGAGGTCGAGAAGAGCCACATCAAGATGTGGCTACTGGCAAAAGCCACAGTCGGCAGACTCGGCCTCCCCCACCCAGTCCCCGAGACACGTGAAGAAGTAGTTGACTCAGTATACGCAGTGCTGAGAGAGGCGGGGCGTAGATACATGGACAGAGTCGCCGAGGAGCAGCAGATAATCCAAAGCGACGCAGAATTCACCTCCTTAATACAGGCATAATAAATTTCAGCCAGCTCCCCCCGCTACATTTTCTAACTGCCGCGAATAAATAGAAAAAATGAGGAATATACCATGCCTTCAGTCGCGAAGCTCGACGGCAGGCTGGAGCCTTTATCCCTCAACAAGCTCAAGCTCTCGGTGCAGAGAGCCGCCTCCGACGTGGGGGTGGAGGTAAACGGCGAAGTCAGCATAGCGGTAAGCCGCGACGTCGGCTCGTGGGAGCTCGCCGACATGGTGCAACTGGAGTTGCTGAAGAAGGCAATTGACAGGCCGGAGCTCGCGCTGGTGGCCAAGTCCCACCTCATGGGGAGGGTGTACAAAGAAGCGCTGGGCAGGGACTACCTAAAGACCAAGTCCGGCTACGGCGAGAGGGCCGTGGCGAGGTTCAGAGGGCTTGTAGACGCCGGCATCTTGAAGCGGGAGGCCCTTGAGCTCCTCTCCGCCTTCGAGCCCAGGCCCGACTTCGACAGAGCCCTCAGCTACAACGCGGTGAGGCTCTTCACCAACGGCAACTACGCCCTCCGCGACGGGTCGTTTAAAATCGCGGAGACCCCCTCCATGGCGGCGTGGCGCGTCGCCACCGCGGTGGCCAGGGAGCTGGGGCGGGCGCGGCTCTACTACGACTACATAACCTCCCAGAGGCTGGTGCCCGCCTCGCCCTTCTGG
>NZ_JBMFKV010000019.1:0-20239 GCF_049971835.1 Pyrobaculum sp. | reverse complement strand
GCCGCCGCCTGCCTCTTCATGCGGAGCAGAGCCTCGGCCACGGCTAGGCGGGCCGCGTAGTAGCACCCGCCGATCTCCGGGTAGTCCCGCCTGCCGCCGTACAGCTCGTAGTCCACCTCCACCTCGACCCCCTCGCCGGGGTTCCACACTGTGTGGGGCTCGAAGGCCTCCCCCCACTCATACGCCCACCTGGAGGGGGCCAGTATCGCGATGAACAGATTGCCAACCGCCCTCCTCGCGTACAGGTAGTAGCCGTCCACCTCCGGCATCTCCTTGACCTTCTCAAGCAGGTGGTCAGACACTATCTTGTCCACTGCGGTGATGGCCCACCTGGTTGGGACGAGGCGGCGCCGCCGCCCGCCGAGGGCCCCGGCGCTGAGGACGCGGGCTATGTAGCTCACGTCGAGGCCGGCCTCGTAGAGCTCCACCACTGCCTCTCTAGCCTTTACGTCTCTGTCGCCGTAGAGCTCCTCAGCCTTCCTAGGCAACTTCGGCTCGGTGGTGAAGCGAATGCTTTTAGCCGGCGCAGCTGGCCCCATAGGCGGCGCGTACTCGCTGAGGTACGCCCCACTCGGCTCCCTGGCGAACTCCACCTCCGCGTCCACCGGCCTCTGGGAGAGGGCGGCTAGCTGTACCTCCTGAAGCGCCCGGGGCGGGTTAGCGGCGTCCTCCACCCTCAGGCTGAGGGAGGCGCGGTATAGGGAGAGGCGCATCGCAATGAAACGCTCAAGGGGGAACCCCAGCCACCTTGCCGGGTCTTCGTAGATAGTCGTGTCGCCCAGCTCAGGAGGCGCGGCGGGGTAAACCCACACCTTGGGGTAGCCCACCCGGCCGACGAATAGAGACGGGGGCTGGACCCCCTCAGCTCCCTCACAGCCCCCAACCTGTGGGGTGCCGACAGCCGGCGGGCGAGGAGGGGACAGTAGGCGAGCCCGCATAGGTACCTACCGCCCCGGCACCTGACGCAGAGCTCAGGCCTCAGCCTATCCACGGTAGCTGTACGCCCGCGGCCTTTATTAGGAAGTAGACGCCGAAGAACAGGAGGGTCGCCACTGAGAAGATTTTTATGGCTAGCCACGTCGCCCTGCTACTGAGCTCCCAGCCAGCCCTCACGGCGGCTGGGAAGGTGGTTATCCACGTCAGTATGGCCGTGAACAGGCCGGCGGCCCACTCCACGCCGAACTGCGCAATGGAGCTGAGCCCCGCCGTGAGCCACCGCTTAACTTCTAACATTTAAGGTGATTTAACCTCCGTTTTCAATGCATTACGGCATTCAATAGTCCCGGTGTAGTTTTATATTTACAGTTATTGGACGAGACTAAAAAAGTGGATTAAGTTGTGAGAGAATTCTCTTCGATGCGGTACTGTTTCTGCTATTGAGGAATCTCAGGATCGCCTTTTCTAAATCCGGATCCTCCTTTATTAATTCTCTCAAGCCCTTCCATGTTATCCGCACTACATAGTAGTTTCGATCCTTACCTAGTTTTGCATAGGGCTTTAGGACATTTAAAATTTGCCACGCTTTCTCCTCATCGAGTGTATAAAAGACAGCTTGCAAGGTCTTTGCATCATGAAGTCGCATTTTTACACCTCTTATAGTTATATAGAACGGGTTTTTCTTTACCGAATTGGCGACGCTTTTTAAGAAAAGCCACTTTTTGGCGTGAAGCAGATCAAGCATGTCCCTCATACTTTGCGGGGCAGAGAAAATAATTTTCCGCGCTAGTTCTCTTGACTCGTCGTAATTGAAGTACAGGATACTACTTCTCTCGTAGTGGCGTCCACCTAGTTCAGTTGCACTATATGTTTTGATGGAAAGAGCCAAAATCTTATTACTCATACCCGCGACGCCATCACCCAGATACCATGTAAGCAAGGCTCTATATTCGCCTCTCTTTACTGCTTCAAGAATAAGCCTCTGCGCCTCTTTTTTACTCCACTGCTCTCTCTGGCTAGCGGCTACGGCAGTTACTCTCAAGGAGACACCTCTAGCTGTCAAGTGCACGTACTCAAGTGCTAAGCGCATTCTACCAGGTCGTACGGACGCCCATGCGAATAGTTGCCACGGTTGCGTCGTCACGAGCTTTGGGCGGCTGAGCATGTAAGTCTCGTCGCTTGCCCTCCAGCCTATCTGAAACGCCTCAAGTTCCCCCTTGGAGAGTTTTAATATATTGGGAAAATGCGACAAGACGCTAGCTCCGTGGAGCGGCAACGCTACTATGAGATGGCCGTTTCTATTCATATTTACTTTAGTACATATATTATAGGCACATATATAGACTGTAGTATTTTTTCTCCTCATTTCTATAAAGTCTTTTTTCAATGCCTCTTGTAAGACTCCTAGCCTTTCTATTGTCTGTTTTTCTGCCTTGTCTAGCAGACTAGTTAGATCTTTATCGAATTTTCTAAGTGTCTCTACCTCGTTCAGCGAGAGATTGAATTTCTCTGCTAATTCCTTAGTTACAGTTTTGATATACACTCTCCACTTCTCGAACACTGTGTACGCAGAACCTCTGAGCACACCATGTTTCGCGGATTCGGCTAAGACAGACTCTACAGTCGGCTCTGGCTCTACTCCAAGCGCAATATCTAACCTCTTACTTAATACCTCTAGCACACTGCCCATTACTAAATTCCAGGTTATCCAATTTTTAAGTACACCCTACTGGTCCTTAGTGGAGACAAAAACTTTACCAAATCTATATAGTTCTGATATCTGTATCATCCTTGTACCTTCTGTATTTCTTTGTATATTTAGAAAAGGCATCGGCATTGCTCAATTCTACTCTCCGCGTTGTAGAGTACACGCATTCATCAGAGAAGACGTCTAAGTGGAATCGAGAAGAAAGCGGCTTAAAGGAATTGAAGTTCATAATCTTACTTATTGTAATAATGCTTACAATTCTCACGATTCAGGCATCGCCATTCCCAGTACTAGACTCATCTTACCACTTGTGGCGATAGCATGAAGTATTCAAGTGTTATCAGTGTCAAGTCCAGAGAACATCCATATTGGCACATATGCTCAACTTTGTCGCTATGGTTGGCGATGCTAAGCTGGCGAAAGGGCTAGAGATAACCTCACCTTGCAAAGGACGAGTTCATACCCTTCTAAGGAAAACAAGCAAAAGTAGTATTTAAGGGGAGAGGCTCGATACATAATGTCGCAAGAACTATATTACTTAGTTGTTGTCTCCTTCTACCTTTAGCCCTAGGGTGATTTTAACTTCTACTTTGCCCCAGCCTGCGTAGTTACAAGATCCACGTATATAGACGTGGTATTTCCCGGGGCTTACGGAGAGTGGCGTGTCAAAGCCTGGCTTCATGTCGAGAGTTCTGTAGCAGGATCCTCTCGGCACGTCAATCACCCACGGCATCTGGATTTCGTATTGTCTAGGGCCTACGAGTTGTATAGTTAAACCTCCCGTGACGACGATCTCCCCTTCTCTCCGCACGTTGCTCTGCTGAACGACAAATTGTATATCTACAGGCCTTCTTACATGTGGCTTAGCGAGAGGCTGGAGGATGCTTGGCGTCGAAATGTTAAGTATTGTAGGTCCACATATATAGTCTATATCAAGCCTAATCTCCCCCGGCTCCATTACAGCGGGTTTTTCAACTATTACACTGCCGACGATTTTAATAACCCCGGCGAAATAAGTCACGGCGGCTACAACCGCCGCAATTGCCAAAGCATTAACAGCTTAAGACTCTGCCTCAATATGTTTAATATGCAAACACATTAAAATCTTTGTTCTCTTTAGCTGGTTGAATTTATACTCTGCCACAATCAGCTTTATGAACAAGCGTGTTATCATGATGTTAATGGATGCAGATAGAACGCTTTGTAGGATTATAGTCGGCGAGTGGGCGATGCAATGGGGCCCCTCATGGGGCTTGTTGCGGGTATTTTGATTATTATCGGGTGGGCTTTTTGTAAGTTCTGAAAATGAGAGAGCGAGGCTTGCGGGCAACATCTTAGGCATTATATTGGCTCTGCTCGGCGCGGTATACACCCTAGGTGGCTTATTCATCGGGATAATTCTCGCCTTAGCGGGCAACATAGCTGGTATCCTCCACAAGCCGAAGCAATCCTCCACTACGTGATCATAACGCGGAGTTACTTAGCTGAGTGGTGTTCAGACCGCTATACGTCAAGCCCGGGTCTGGGGGGCCCTTAAGGAGCTCTATATTCTTCAATGCAGAGGCACCGCGATGTGCTTTTATGGGGACTCATAATACTGAATAATTATAACACATTACAAGGCCTATAGAATACTACATCAATGACTTATCGGATTTATGAGGCCCAGAGAGAGGCCCAGGAGGTACCCCCGCGCCGGGGAGCCGCCTCCTCCCTCCCTCCTCCCGGGGGGTCTCGATTTAAATATCTTGTAGGCTAGGTATAGAAAGAAGGCGCCGCCCGCCGTGTAGAACGGCGTGAAGTACTCCGCCCCCAGCGCCTTTAGCCTGGAGTAGAGGGCGAGGGTCAGCACCATTAGCAGAAAGTCGGCGCTCATGGCCCCTGCTCCCACCGCGAAGCCGTGTCTGAAGCCCCTCAGCGACCACGCCGCGATCAGCGCGTTCATGGGGCCGGGGGGCACGGCGAGGCTGTAGCCGAGCATCAGACCAGAGATCAGCGAGCCGAAGCCCATGTCTCAAGTACATTGTAGATTAATATATTGCCACGCGCGGCGCCTTGTGAAAGCCGCCTATGGAATAACCTCGGTTGAGTCGAGCAGGGGGTCGTAGTCGAGGTCCTCCCTGCGGATGACCCCCGCCTTCATGAGCTCGGCGAGGCGGGGCGCGGCGGCTTTCAGCGTCTCGATGGTTCTCTTCGTCACACTGCAGACGGCGTCGAAGCCCTCCTCCCCCCAGTAGTCCTCGTAGTGCGTGTATAGACAGCGGCCCCCGCAGACGCCACGGTACTCGCATGTGAGGCATCTATCCCTCAGCCTGGCGCCGTTGGTTATGCCGATCTTGATATGCCCCGCCGTGGCCCACTTCTCCGACACGGCTATGGGGCAGTGGAGTACTCTTCCGTCGGTGTTTACGGCAAAGGAGTACTTCCCCGCGCCGCACGGCACCCAGTCGTAGGGCCGCACCAGCAGAGCCCGGTAGATGCCCAGGAGGGGTATGACCCCCAGAACCCTGCCCCGCTCAGCCTCGGCGACAAACCAATCCCTCAGCCTAGCCACGTCTGGGAGGTAGCTGGACTCGGCCCACTCTAGAAACTCCCGAGGCCCCCACTCGTCCGTCCACAGCACGTTCAGTTGCCAGTGCACCGCGTCGAACCCCAGCCCCAGGAGGTGCGCCACGTCGCGGAAGAGGCTAGACCGCCTGGACACAACCATCCTGGCGATTATTTTGCACCCACAGCCGACCTCCCCCCTTAGCCACCTCAACGCCTCCACCACCCTTTTGTAGACGCCGGGGCCTCTGTAGAAGTCCGTCACCTCCGGCGGCCCATCAATGGAGAGAAGAACCGTCGACATCCTCCGCCAGTACCCAGGTGGCAGATTTCTGACTAGAGTGCCGTTTGTCTGAATCCCAAAGCGAGCGTGAGGCAACGCCTCTATAACCTCGACGATGTAGCGAGGGTTCAGGAGAGGCTCTCCCCCGTAGAAAAACACCACGGGGGCCGGGTCCCTCTGCGCTATGAAGCGCGCCACCTCCCGGGGCTCTACCTGCGGCCTCCACGGCGAGTGCCGGGGGTTGAACGAACCCCCGCAGTACCTACAGCTGAGGTTACACGCGCCCGTGGTCAGCAGAAACCACAGCACGGCACCTCACCGACTGCCTTATTTAAACACTGTCGGAAATCCGCCATCTCCTCACCCATCAGAGGCTCAGACACACCCCACCCAAGGAGCCCAGAGCCCGGGTTTAAAAAATAAACCCCGGCTATCCGCCGGGGGCCGGGGGGATTTATTCAACCGTCGCCGGCCACTTGACTAGCACCTCTCTGGGGGCCTGTGGCTCTGGGTTTATCACCACCGCCGCCTTAACGGCGCCTGGGGGCGCCTGCGCGGTGGCTGGCGGAGGCGGCGGGGCGGCGTATCTCCTACGGCTTAGAAACAGGGCGATTACAAAGAGGAGGGCTATGCCCAGAGCGGTGGCGGTGTTGATGGCCCATGTGAAGCCAGTATTCAGCTCGCTGTATCTGCTCTCAAGTATCTTATTCTGTTGCTGGAGTGCTTGGTATGACTTGGTGAGCTCGTCGTAGCGCCCGCTCAGCTCACTGTACCTAGCCGAGAGGCTGTAGTAACTCTCTCTCAGCTGTTGCTCAGCCTTTGTGAGCTCGTCGTATCTCTTCTGCAACTCGGCGAGCCTTGTCTGGAGCTCGGCTATTGTCCTTTGCGCATCTGTGTACTGCCCGGAGAGCTTGTCGTAAGACGCCTTGAGGTCGGCCAGTTGTTTCTGAGCGTCGGCGAGTTGCGCCTCAAGCGAGGCCTTGGCCTGGCTAACTGCGTTCAGCTGTGCCTGGGTCTGCTCCAGCTGAGCCCGCAGGGCGTCTCGCTCCGCCCTCACCTGGGCCAGGGCCGCCGCCAGCCTGTCGTTGTCTAGCCTAGCCGCCGAGAGCAGGGCGGAGAGGTTGGCCACCTGGGCGTCCCTCTTCTTAAGCAGGTCCTGGAGCTCGGCTATCTTCTGCTTAAGCTGGTCGATCTGCGCACTGAGCTCCTTAACCTTCTGCTCAAGCGAAGCCGCGTAGCTGGCCAAGTCGTCGTAAGACATGGGTAGCACCCTCCCTATGTAGTAGTTGTAGGAAATGGTGTAGTTGGGGAGGTATATCCAGATCTCCAGGAGTATGAGGGGGTCGACGGCCCTCCGGGGACAGTAGTTGAAGGTGAGGGCCAGTTGCTTCACTTCCCCGGTTACGAGGCTGAAGCCGCCGAAGCTCCGCTTGTCGACCGTCGGCACGAGGTAGGGCTCTGTGTAGAACTTAGCCACCACCTCCACCTTATTCACCGTCACCGGCTGGAGGGCTTTTATCTGAATAGTGACGCCGTAGTCTTGGCAGAACACCCACTGATCGGTGCGCGTCACCAGCACCTCCACGGGGGGCGACGTGAAGTGGTCGGTCAGCGTACCCGCGGCGGCTATCAACGCCAGCGCGACCACCGCTAGTACCCCTCTCATGAGTTAAAATAAACGTCAGAAATATATTTGTTACCTCCTGAGGCGCCCCTCAGGTGGCTTTGGGCTTCGCCAGCAACATCAACAACTGCACTAGGCCGATTGCGGCGCTGGGCCACAGCCACGGCAACAGCGTGTAGATGAAATGCGCCGCGGCTACGGAGAGGGCCGCCGCGGAGGCCGAGGTTGGTATCATCCTGGCGATGCTCGTAGTGTACCTCGCGGCTATGGCGCCCGGCATAACCAGGAGGACTGCGGGCATTAGGGAACCCAGGGTGTAGACGCTTGACGCCACCGCAAGGGACATTGAGATGAGAAATAGGTTATCCATGAGCTTGGGCCTCAGCCCGATGGCCTCTGCGAAGCTATCGTCGAGGGCGGCGTATAGATACCTCACGCCGTAGAAAAGGGGAAAGAGAGAGGCGAGTGCGAGAAAAGGCGCCTGCGCCGCGACGTCGCCTAGGCCCACCAGTACGTATTCGCCGGTTATTATGGCGATGGGGTCGACGGATGCTCCGTAGAACATCCGCACGGCGAATAGCAGGGCTATGGTTGCAGATATCTGCAGAGACATGACGACCCCGGTGGCCACGTCCTCTCTGTATCCAAGCCTTCCCACCGCCAGCACCGCCAGGTTGAGAACAATGACGAACATCAGCACAAGCCCGTAGAAGGGCCAGGCCGACGCCGCGGTCTCCACGGCGGCGAGGACAAGCGCCGCGGCGAGGGCCGCCGTCAAGATGCTGTGCCCCTGGGCGTGGGCTAGGAACGTCATGCGTCTACTTAGCGCTAGGGGGCTGTGCATTGCGAGTACAAGCGACGTGGCCATGAGGGACACCAGCGGCCAGAACAGCAAGGGGGCCGCGAAGTAGGCGTGCCCCAGCGCCGCCAGCGCCGCCAGGGCCGCGGGGGCCTCAATGCGGATGCGCATAGTCCTCGGTCACGCAGACGTAGCCGTAGGACGTCTTGGCGAGGCGCACGTAGCGGTAAACCTTCGCCAGAACGTCCTCCCGGAGCACCTCGTCCACGGAGCCGTACGCCACGACCCTCCTGTTGATGAGCAGAATCTTGTCGGCGAGGTCTGAGGGGAGGCTGAGCTCGTGCGACGTCATTAGTATAGTCCTGTCCCTCTTCAGCTCTCTAAGCAACTTAAGAAGCTCCACCCTGCCCTGGGGATCTACGTTGGACAGCGGCTCGTCGAGAAGCAACACGTCGCCCCCAGCCGCCAGCGCCCTTGCTATAGACGCCCTCTGGAACTGCCCTCCCGAAAGCGCGGCGACGGGGCGGTCCTTCGCGTCATGCAAATCCACCAGCTTCAAAGCCTCCTCGGCCCTCGCCGCGGCGTCGCTCAGCCCCCGAAACTTGGCGGGCAGGTAGACGTACTCCCAGACGGTGCCGTAGGATCCCTTGGGTAGAATCTGGGGCACGTAGCCCACTCTGTAGACCCGCTCCCTGCCGCATTCCTCGTCTATGCAGATTCTCCCCTCATAAGGCAGGAGGTTGAGTATAGCCATAAACAGAGTTGTCTTGCCAGCGCCGTTCGGCCCCGCCACCAGGACGAATTCCCTAGATGCGGCGAAGGACACGTCTTGCAACACGGGGCGGCCCCCCCGGTGCACCGAGACCCTCTCCAATCTGAGAGACATGTCACCCCACAGAATTTACTATTTAAATGCACAGAGCCGACGTAACCATAGAGACGTGGCAAGTGCGCCGTGCACAACTTGACCGCCGCACGCGTCGAGAAAGGGGATATATAACAACTCCCATCTCCCGACATGGACGAGCTGAGCCGTGAGTGGGTGAGAGGCGCCAGTTGGTATCTCGAGAAGGCCGTAGATATTGTGAGAAATTCGGACAACCCGGTGGCGCAGGCTGAGGCGCTTCGCCGCGTGAGGCCTGGCATGGCCCCCCTGGACTTCCTCTACCTAGTTCTAAAAAGGGCGAAGGACGCCGGCGTTGACCCCAAGTCGGCCGCGGTGGCGGTTTTGAAATACGCCGAGGAGGCGCGGCGGGGGCTTGACGAGGCTATTGCGAACTCCGGCTTCTGCCCGCGGCGGATCGCCACCGTAAGCCTCAGCCGGGCCGTGGCCCGCTTCCTGGAGCTGGCGGGGAGATGCGTGGAGAGGCTCTACCTGGCGGAGAGCAGGCCGGGGGTGGAGTTCCCAGAGGCGTACCGCACCTACTCTAGATACGTCGAGGTGGTCCCCGTGACGGACTCGGCTGTGGGAGCGTTGGAGTACGACGCGGCGGTGGTGGGGCTAGACGGCTTGTATCGAGATGCGGCGGTGAACAAGGTGGGCACCCTCCCCCTACTGGCGGCGGCTAGGGCCATTGGGGCGAGGGCGGTGGCGGTTTTCGAAAGCTACAAAGCCGTGCCGCTACCGGCGCCGCGGCCCATGGAGGTGGAGGCCGACGTGTGGGGTGTAAAGGCCAGGGTGCCGCTGTTCGACCGGGCGCCTCCCGACTTAATCGACCTCTTCATAACCGACCTCGGCGCGTCTGCGGAGCTGGAGGCAGACCGCGTTTTTGACACTGTGCTTAAAAAGGTTTTTAAATTGGTAGTAGGTTGACGTGTGCTTTGCAGAGAGGCGGCGAAGAGGGCTGTGTTCGCCCTGGGCCAGGAGGTGTTTATAGAGAGGGTAGAGAGGCGTGGGCCTTGGCTCTACGCCGTCTCCTACGTCAGGTCTGAGACCCGCCGCGACGTCTGCTACCAGGTGGTGCTGAAGATTAAGCTGGGCACTAGGTACTTCGTAGGGCGTTGCGAATGCCCCGACTTCAAATTCCGCGGGGGGCCTTGTAAACACATCGTCCGGGCCAAGGTGGCGTTGAGGCAATACTTAAAACTTGCCAAACGGAGTAGCTAGGTGAAGCTCTTCACCCTCAAGGAGGCTAACGAGGTGGTTAAGCAACTCAGGCCCCTCCTCACCCCCATAGTGGAGGCGGCGAGGCGGTGGGACGAGCTGACGCCTGAAGAGATGGAGGAGGCCGAGAGGCAGGCCCAGTGGTTGCTGAAGGCTGCGTCTGAAAACGGCTTCATCATCAGGGATTTTGTAAATGGGATTGTAGACTTCCCCACTGTGACTAGAGACGGCGACTTTGTATACCTGTGCTGGAAGATAGACGAGCCGGAGGTTATGTACTACCACGGCCCCGAGGGCTTCGCCGGGCGGAGACGTATAAAGCCGAGCCTCTTCGACTAGCGCCTAGCCACCTCCGCCACCAGCTTGGCGATCTCCCCAGCCACGTTTACGCCGGTGACCCTCTGCACGTTCTTAAACTCGGGGACGCCGTTGACCTCGAGAACCATGTAGCCCCTCTCCGACTCCACCACGTCTACGCCTGAGTACAGCGTCCCCACCGCCTTGCTGGCCCTCACCGCTATGTCCTCAAGCTCCGGATCTATCCTAGCCGGCTCGGCCCTCCCGCCCCTCGCGGTGTTGGTGCGCCAGTCCCCCTGGCTAATCCTGTAGATAGCCGCCACCGCCCTGTCCCCCACCACGGTCACCCTGATGTCCCGCCCCGGCTTCTCCACATACTCCTGCACGAGGAAGAGGTGCATGTGGCTGTCCATCCCCCGCTTCTGCAAAACAAGCGACTGCAGATCTTCTGCGGACTTCACCAAATTCACAAACCGGCCCCACGAACCGTCGGTCGGCTTCACAATCACCGGGTAGCTCAACTTCTCAGCGACGGCCACCGCCGCCTCGCCCCCGAACACTAGGTAGGTGGCCGGGGTGGGCACCCCGGCCCCCACTAGGCGGAGGTAGGTGAGGTACTTGTCGTGGGATAGGACAAGCGACGTGGCGCTGTTTATAGCCACGCCGCCGCGGCTCTCGTAGGTAAACGCGGTGGGGATCACCCGGGACCTCGCGGCGACGCGTATAACCCCCACCTCACCCAAGCCGTCTGGCGCCACCACCTCCTCAATATTAACCGCCCTAACCCTAAGGCCGAGGTTCCTCAGCTCAGCTAGTAGAAGCTTCTCGTCGAGCCTGGCGACGTCGTAGACAAAATCAATTTCCCCATGAAGCGGCAAAACGAGGCGGTATATAAATCTGACTCCTATTACCCAAATACTCCACACAGGGCTTATATAGATCCAGACGGGTAGATACATGAAGAGCGGGGTCGTCACCGCCCTAAGCTTCGTGGCTATAGCCATGGGCGGGCTCTTCCTAGTATCCACACTAAGCAACCCCTCCCTCGACGTGTTTATCCTCGCCAGAGATCTTGGCCTCTCCCTCTCGGCCCTCGCCACGGGGGTCGCGGCCCCCCTCCTCCACAGAAAATTCACAAGCGACGAAGAGGGGAGGCAAGCCAACAATTAAATACACCTACTTTACCCCCTTCATGAACACCAAGCCGCTTGTATACGCCCTCAGCGCCGTCGCCATAATCCTCGGCGCCCTCTTCCTCATAAGCACCATATCAGCCCCCTCCCTAGATCCCCTCATATTAGCCAGAGACCTCATCACGTCCATCCTCGCCATAGTCCTCGGGGTGGTCGCCCCCCTGCTAATTAGGAAGTTCACAGCCCAGGAGGAATAGTTTCAGCCAACTCTCCGTATTTCACAAGTAATATATTAATAACATGGCTAACACATACCCCATGGAGTTTGTGGAGTTCCTAAAAACTCTCGACGACCCCCTCAAGTTCTACATCCACTACAGCCTCAAAAAAATAGGCCTAGACCTCGAGGGGTTAGAGGAGGAAGGCGCGCTGGCGGCTATTTCCAAGGCCGTGGGGCCCCACATAGCTGAGCTACTCTACGGCATGTATCTAGAGGCCAGAGCCGCCAAGAAGGAGATACTCCTCGTAAGTGCTTAGCCAACTCACCCCCCAGTCCTTCGCACCCCTACACGCCCTGTTTAAAAAGGGCAGATTTAAAGAGGAGTACAACGCAGAGCTCTACATAGGCGAGGACCTCCTCTGCCACGTAAAGATCTTCACGGGGAGGCCGCCTTACTACGGCCCGTGGGCCGAGGTCTTCAACATAAACCCCAGGTATGTAGCCACGGAGTGGGAGCGCCACGTATACTGCGTTTTGCACCGCTACATGGAGCCGGGCGACGTGCTGTATGCAGAATACGTAGACGACCTCCAAACCTTCCAAGCCCTCCAGCGGGGAGAGCCGCCCGAGGCCACTAGATTGGGTAGGCTCCTCATCCACTGCGGCTACAGAATTGTAAAGAACTGGTACCACCCAGAGGGGTGGCTGGAGGGCGGCATGAAGCTACAGGCAGTGAAGGTGTAGACTCGGCCGCGGGCGGGCCCCTCATCCAGCCGCATCCACGGCAGTCCAGCCCGATCCACAGTACAAACAAGGTTAAAATTCTTGACGACGCTAGGCGCGGAGCTGGCTAAGCCAGCGCCGCGGCGGCCCTCCTCCGCCTCTTCACGACTAGGTAGGCGCCGGCAAGAGCGGCGGCCGCCATGGCCACTGGCGCCGCGGTTGTGAGAGCACCCGCCAGTAGATAGAGGTCGACGTCAGCCGTAGATACGGCGTATATAAGCCACGCGTCGCCGCTCAGGGTATTTACAACGGTGGAGCCAACCATGTAGAGAGTACCTCCATCAAAACTCCCGGAGACCTTTTGCGGTACTTCTATACCATAGATGCGTTGATGTTTTTCGATCTCTGGCGGTAGGTATACCTCGCCGATTTTTCTAAGCTCTGTGTCCAGCACCAAGAGGCGGCTGATGTCCGCAATCACGTAGAGTCTGCCGCCTGCGTACGCCGCCTCCATGGCGTCGAAACCAACGGCCCTCGCCAGTTGCATGCCGTCTTTGCTGAACTTGACCACGCCGCGGCCGCCGTAGACATAGGCGTTTCCCCCCTCGTCGAACACCACACCCAGCGCCCCTCTCTCCAGGCCAGGCCTCAGCACGGCGACGCGGCTGAGGTTCCTGTCGAGAATCTCTATGCGCCAGCCCGTCGCGTTGTTTCCAGCCACCCAGATGTAGCCGGCGGGGCTTACGCCGACGCCCCACGCCGCGCCCTGTCCCTCCGTGGAGTTTAGGAGAAGAGCCGACGCCAGGGAGAGGTCGTCTAGCCGCCTCTTCTCCACACGCCAATGAGGAACAAAGTCTACGTACTGAAACCCCGCTATGTAGAGATGCTGACCGTCTGAAGCCACGGATAGAGGCACGCCGGCCGCCCCCTCGACGTATCTCAACGAGCTGAGGTCTAGGTCGAGCTGGAGCACGGCCCACCTAAAACCGGCGTAGCCCACCACGTAGAGCCTGTCCCCCACCACCACACAGCTAGTGAGGACGTCGTAGCCGCCGGTTGGGTCGAGGGCCCACGTCTTGACAAGCCCCCCGCTAGACTTGTCACGCTTCTCAATACGCCACTCTGAAACGGCGCCGGGGCCGCTGTCAAACCCAACGACGTATACATACCCCCCACCTACACACGCGCCGTAGGGCCCGTCTATCCAACTCGACGGGTTCGACACAACTGCCCACTTCACCACAGCGGCGCCAGCCACAGCCGAAAACAATGCGACAAAAACCAGCAACAGCCTAGCCACGGACCGCACAGCGCCCCGTTTTAAATTATTTCCGCGCCCTTACACGAGCCTCGCCTTCTTTATCACGTAGTAGCCCCAGCCAGCCTCACTCCACACCACGTCTCCCTCCACCACCTCAACTCTTCTGCCCCGGAATAGGGGGCTCTCCACCACGTAGGTCTCGTACTCGCCCCCCTCGCCCACGGGTGAGAAGCCGTAGAGGCGGCTCAGCTCGACGAGCCTCCTCGCCTCTGCGGGGCCCACCCTCGCCCCCAGCCAGCCCCGGCCCAGCCCCATGGCCATGGCCGCCACTATTATGAAGCCGAGGCGGGCCGCCTCCTCCAGCAGAAGCTCCTCCTGGCCCCGGCCCCAGAGCGGCGCGACGTGGCGGAGGCCCAGCCTCCCCGCGATTTTGTCCACCCTCTCCCTCTGGTATCTAGACGCCACGGCCCCGGTCACCACAGCCTCCACGCCGCAGTCCCTAGCCGCGTATCGGAGAGCCTCGGCCAGCTCCTCCACCTCCACCTCCCTCTCCCCGGACACCTCCACGAAGTGGTGGGGCACCCCCATCGCCTCGCCGTGTAGCGACGCCCACATGACGTTCACCGTGTGGAACATGTAGGAGTCGTGCCTACGCGGCGCGGCCGTAACTAGGCACTTGATTACGTGCCCCTCCTCCACGGCCCGGAGGGCGGCGTAGTGGCTGTCCTTCCCCCCCGTGTAGAGCACCAAGACGTCCACCGGCATCTCCACAATCCATAAATTAATTAAATCCTTGTTCTTCTATGTTCTTCTATGAAGCTCTCGGCTGGTGCCAAGTGGGGCGCCTTGACGGGCCTCGTCTTTGGCCTGCTGAGCGGCGTCGTGGAGTACCTGGCCGTGGAGAGCATCAAGCCCCAGCTTTTGGAGAGTATGTATAGAAAAATTGTGGAGTCGGGCACCCCTCCGGAGGTCGCGAGACAGGCTGTACAGCTTGCGGCGGGTAACTTAGGGGTTTGGGCGTTGGTGGGTAGCGTTCTGGGCAACCTCATAGTCTTAACCATCGTGGGCTTAATCATGGCCGCGGTGTGGGATAGGCTGAAGCTTCCGTGGTATGGGAAGGGGGCGATTTTCACGCTAGCGCTTCTCCTCATCTACGTGTTGCCGGGCGTGTTAATTAGGACGCCTAACGAGCCCGCGCCCCCAGCGATGTACCAAATACTCGGCGCAGTGCTCACCTTCGCCAGCCCGCTGGTGCTTGCCTGGTTGCTGGAGAGGAGAGGTGGCTGATATGAGGCACGCCGCGGCTCTGGCCGCCGCGCTGGCGGCCCTCGCGGCGGGGCAGGCGGCTCTCTTCCAGCCGGCGGCTGATTTTCTCTTCCTCGGCGGGCAGTGGGTGGATTTGCCCAAGTACCCCGGCGACGTGGGACTGTACAAGCTGTCTTTCTACCTCGTAGCCCAGCACGTCGACGTAGGCGTGGAGCTTAAGTGCAGACAGGCCTCGGCCGAGGCGGCCCGCGCCGCCTCCGCGGGGCCCGGTGTTTTTGAGGTGGTGCTGAAGGTGAGGGCGGAGGCGCTGGGGGTCTCGGAGGGGTGCCGGGTGGTGTTTAGGTCGAGGTACACGGTGAAGGCCGGGGCGCTGGGGGACGGCGTTGAGAAGGTGGAGTACCACGAGCTGGCGGTTCCGCACTACCCCTCCCCCGTGTTTAGGGTAAACGGCTCTCTCTACCTGGGGGTTGTGGGGAGGGTGTCGCTGTGCGTATACGACGGGTATACCTACAACGGCACTGTGGAGGTGTCCGCCGTTGGGGCGAGGCTGTACGGCGACGCGCGGTTCAGAGGGGAGCTGGGCAACTGGTGTGGATACGTGGCGGTGGCGCCTCTGGACTTCAACGCGGCGCTGGTGGCGACTGTGAAGACGCGGGACGCGCTGGGGCGGGAGGTGGCCGTGTCGCGGCAGATCCCCCTGGCGGTTAGGCCCAGGCCGGCCCCCCTCGTCGTGCCTAGGGTGACGTGGCTGAGGGCTGGTCTCGTCGAGTCTGTGGGCTTCGCCGTAAGGTACAGCATACCGGTGAACGGCACGGTGTACGCAGGCGGCTCCTCGGCGCCGCTTGTAAACGGCGAGGCGGAGGTATGGGGCTCTGTATACGCCGCGCCCCCTGTGGTCTACGTGCCGGTGGTTGTGCAACTAGACACCGGGGCTGTGGACCGGGTGGAGGTGCCCCTCCCGGTATACTCTGTGCCCGCCGACGTGGTGGAGATAGCCGTGTCGCCCACGACGCTGGTGGCCGGCGATGTGAACAACGTCAAGATCTCCATCAAGTACCCCGGCGTTTTTGAAGGGTCTATCTCCGTGTCGGGCGGGGTGGCGCTTGGGGTTAACCCCGTAACCTTCACCGCCAGCGACAAGGCCGAGCTGACCCTCCAGATAGTGCCCACCTCCAGCGTGGTTGCTCTAGACGTCACCGTGGTGAACCCGGGCGGCTACTCCACGAGGCGCGTGGTGAACCTCCTGGCGGCTCAGAGGCAGATATTCGACGTCTCCGTGGAGCCGTCCGAGGTGGCCTCCGGGGGGAGGCACGTCCTGCGCATCTACGTGAAGCCCCTTGTAAACGTGTCGGAGGCCACGGTCACGCTGTTTCCCGTCAGCGGCTTGGTCTTCCCCCAGACCACCGCGAGGCTGGGGAGGGGAGGGGCTGTGGACATCCCCGTGGAGGTCCCCTCCGACGTCGTGGGCACAGCCGCCCTTGGGTACAAAATCGCGTACACCCTTGCGTCTGGGGTCTCCGGGGAGTACGGCGGGACGCTGTACCTAGTAGCCACCCAGCGCCCGGTCCTGTCCCTCTCCGCCTCGGTCAGCCCCGAGAAGGCCGAGCCCGGCAACCCCTTCTACCTAACGGTGAGGCTCTACAACTCCGGCGGTGTGGAGGCCAGGGACGTCAGGCTAAACGTCTCGGGCCCCGTCAAGGTGGTGAGGCAACCCGGCCCGCTGGGCGCAGTGCCGCCCCAGACGAGCAAAGACGCCGTCTTCACCCTAACGGCCGACAGCCCCGGGAGGTACCAGGTGAGGGTAGCCGCGACGTATTGGGATAGGCTCGGCAGAAGCTACACAGCGGAGCAGACGGTGGAGGTGGTGGTCAACAAGACGGAACCTGCTTACGCCCCGGCGACGGCCGCGGGCGGTGGAGGCGGCGGGGGGAGCAACCCGCAGCTCTACGCCGTTGCGGCGCTGGCGGCGGTGGCAGTTGCGCTGTTGGCGCTGGGCTTCCGGAGGGGCCGTGCTGGCAGACGTAGCTAGGCTTGCGTGGCTGGCGGTTAGGGAGAGGGCCGGCAGGTCGGCGCTAGCCGCCTTGGGCGTCTTCATCGCCTTCCTAGCCCTCGCGACGGCGCTCTCCATAGGGGAGACCTTCAAGGGCGTCGTGGAGGAGGCCTTTCAGCGTCTTGGGCTAAACACGGTGTGGATACTGCCCCGGTTCAGGCCACTTACAGAGGCCGACGTGGCCACGGTTTCCGCCCTCCTCCCAACGGCGGTGGTTATACCGATGACGGGGGAGGGCGCCAAGGCGAGGTTGCCAGACGGCTCCGAGAGGGACGTGATGATATACTACGTGCCGCCGGAGGCCGTGGACGTGTTAATTCCGCGGGACGCCTTGAAGTCCGGCGTCATGTCGATAGGCGGCTCCCTAGCCCTGGTCTCCACCAGAGTCAAGATGGCCGGGGACGTACCGCTCGAGCCAGGCATGCCCGTTACGCTGGAGCGCTCGACGGGTCCGCCGCTGGAGGTGACAGCGGCGGGGGTGGTGGACCTCTCCGGCATCGCTGGTCCACTCGGCGGCGGCGACGTCTTCGTGGACAGAGCCCTCTCCGCGGTGGAGGGCTACGCCTTGATCTACGTCATCACGGACAGCCCCCAGACGGCGGAGAAGGCGGCGGCCCGGCTGACGCCCTACTTCCCAGACGCCACCATCCTCTCCCCCCAGGTACTGGCGCGACAAGTTGGGCAGTTCGCCGCCATTGCCCAGATGGGGCTCGGCGTCTTGGCCGGCGTAAGCGCCTTGATAACCGCTATGTGGCTCTACGACACCATGACAATATCTATTCTGCAGAGGACGAAGGAAATCGGCATAATGAGGGCCGTCGGGTTCAAGAGGAGGCACATCCTCGCGGTGATACTCGCCGAGTCCCTCATTGTAATAGCCATGGGCATCGCCGCCGCGCTACCGGCACTGTTCCTCATCTCGCAGATATCAATCCCCATAGGCTTCGGCGCCGCACTGAAACTCAGAATAGCCCCCGTGGCCGTGCTCGCCTCAGCCGCAGTGGTGCTGGCCGCCAATCTGCTAGGCGCCCTGGCCCCCGCCTACAGAGCAAGTAGACTAAACATAGTAGACGCCCTCAGGTACGAATAGAGATGCGAGAGGCAAGGGCTTCACAGCCGCCATCAACCTGGGCGTAGTGCGGTTTAGGGAGGGGTGCCGAACTACCAGCCACGCGTTTCAAGTCTGTAGCCGCGGGTCAGACACGCGCCTACTGTACGACTTTCGGCATTGCTCCGGCAGTGTCCAGTGACCCCTCGTCCACGTTGCCGCCATCGTCACGGCGGCGACGTAAAGTAGAGGAGACGCCTGGCGAAGACACGCCGGCTGTGGCAAGGGGCCCTGTTCTACTCGGTCGGCAGTATTTTAAAGTCTTGGAACTCGCCGCGGTACTCCTCCCAGCGCACCTCCAAGTCCTCTACACGGGCGCCGGGGGGCCCCACCCGTGCCCACTGGAGGACCTTCTCCACCGCGTCTCTCGGCCCCTCCAGCACGGCCTCGACTGTCCTGCCGTCGGATCTGTTCCTGACCCAGCCCTTGACGCCGTGTCTAGTGGCGACCTCTCTCATAGACTGGCGGAAGAAGACGCCCTGCACCCTCCCCCTTATGTAGACGTGGGCTCTCACCATGTCCATGCCGGCTTGTGGGAGAATGTTTTTATAGATGTGGCGCCTTTCCCCAGTGCTCCAGGTGGTGGACTACGCCCTTCTCAAGCCGTACCTGACCGTGGAGGATGTGGCGAGGGGCGCCGCTAGGGCTGAGGAGCTGGGGGTGGCCTCCTTCTGCGTCAACCCGGTCTACGCCCAGTACGTGAGGCCGCTTCTGAGGAGGGTGAGGCTCTGCGTGGTTGTCGACTTCCCCTTCGGCGCCTCCCAGACCTGGGAGAGGGCGCAAGCCGTCTCTAGGCTCGCGGAGGTGGCGGAGGAGCTGGACGTCGTGGCGCCGATCGGCTTGGTGAAGTCCCGGAGGTGGGTAGAGGTGAGGCGGGACCTCGTCAGCGTGGTGGGGGCGGCCGGCGGGAGGGTTGTCAAGGTGATCGTAGAGGAGCCTTATCTCACCGACGAGGAGAGGTACAGGCTGTACGACATAGTGGCGGAGGCCGGGGCCCACTTTATAAAAAGCTCCACCGGCTTCGCCGAGGAGGCCTACGCCAAGCAGCTGGGCAACCCCATCCACTCCACGCCTGAGAGGGCGGCGGCTATCGCCAGGTACATCAGAGAGAGGGGGTACAGACTGGGGGTGAAGATGGCCGGCGGGATTAGGACGAGGGAGCAGGCCCGCGCCATTATAGAAGCCATAGGCTTCGGCCTAGACCCGGCGCGGGTTAGGCTGGGGACCTCCACACCTGAGGCCCTCGCGTAATGGGGGCTTGCCTCTCTATACTCCAGAGGGCATCGGAGGCGCGGGGGGCCATAAACGACGCCTTGAGGATAGCCAGCCGCGGATTTGAGGAACTCAGCGACGAGGAGGTGTGGGCCCTTCGGTACCAGCTAATTGTACTCGTGGAGGCCCTCGCCTCTATGTGTATGAAGTTCGCGAGGGCGGCGTGGGGCCGCGTGTTTTCCTCCTACCGCGAGTGTCTAAGGGAGGTGGACAGGAGGCTGGGGACCGGCTGTGGAGAGGTCCTAGCCGCCTTGGTGGGGCTCCGCAACCTCCTCGTCCATAGATACTTCGCAGTGGACGACCGGAGGGTGTACGACGCGGTGAAGAGCGACTTCAAATGCGTTCTCGAATTTATCAAGAGGGTTGAGGGGAATGCGCCCTGTCTACAAAGTTAGGCTGGACGAGGTTCTGGAGAAGTTGAGGAGAGCGGCCGGCGGCAGGAGGCTGGCCGTGCTGTTCGGCTCCGCCGCGGAGTCGGAGGCGGTGCACGACGTCGACGTCCTCATCGACGGCTCGGATCTGGGGGAGGCCCTCCGCCTCGCGGCTGAGATAGAGGAGGCCCTGGGCGTCCCCGCCGACGTGGTGCCCGCCGGACTCGCGCCGCCCTGCCTCGTCGCCGAGGCCCTGACGCGGGGCGTCGTGGTGGCCGCAGACTGGGACTACTACGACGAGCTACTCTACCTCTCAGTGGGGCAGTGCCAAGACCTCAAGATTAAGCTTAGAGAAGCGGGGATTAACATCCCTTAACCCCCCTTTTGTAGCACCTATTCGGCACAGACGCTACGTGGCCCACTTTCCCAGCCACGTGGGAACGGACACTTGACCACATTCACGTACAGGCATGAGACTTGAGGCTATGCCGTAGTCCACCGCCACGTTGACGGTATGTACGTGGTGGCGCGTCACAC
>NZ_JBMFKV010000018.1:0-20317 GCF_049971835.1 Pyrobaculum sp. | reverse complement strand
GCCATGGAGAAACTTGACCAAGCTTAACAGCACAAGCAGTTACTACTATAAATCCGTAGTATTGTAAAGCCATGTCATTAGTGTGTGCTTCGCAGTGGCTTATGATATTTCCGCTTGATATCTTATCTGAATATCCCAGTCTCATATGCAGTTGCGAGCCAACGGGTCTATTGTATCTGCCGAGTTGTGCTAGTACGGGAAGATCTCTATTTCCATCAGCCTTCGCCACATAGCCGTATCTGATGTCCAACTGTGAGAAGAAATTATCTACCGCACCCACAGCCGCAGTATCGCCATGTATAAAAAGGTGATCACCAAAATAGTCTTCGACTCGTCTAGGTCCCAGTCGGGGAGTCGGATAATGAGCTTGACGTAGCCTAGGTGCCTCTGGAATTCTCTATAGGAGTGGGAAACCAAGACAAAGAAGCGCCTCCTGCTCCTCCCGGTGCGTAGGTGGTCTGTCAGTAGCGAGTACCGCGGGGTAAAGGCGAGGGGGCGGTGGACCTCGTCTACTAGGTTGCGGAGGGGGCGGTGTAAAGTTTTTAGCTTACGTCCCGGCTTTGCTGTGGATGTAGTTAAGTAGGCCGGGCTTTCAAGACCCCTTGCCTAAAACAGACGATCCCCCCGGCTTGTGTCTAGACGGAGGGTACTCCCCTGGCCGCTGTCCCACTCGCTCCTCGTACGCCTCGCGTGGTGGTAGGCAAACGGTTTTATATATCCTTGCTCCTTAAGCCGTGGCGTCTGAGTATCTAAGGGGCACGTTTCTCCAGCCTATTGACAGGAGGAGGCTGGGGGCGGCGAGGCAGTTTGTAAAACTTGTAGATGGAAAGTTTGGGCATCGGCTGGAGCTGGACGAAGGCCAGCTTTATATCAAAATTACGCCGGGCCCCGAGGCCTCTGTGGACGGCGTTCTCAAGATCAGAGAGATGGCGAGGGCGGTGGCCCTCGGCTTCTCGCCTGAAGAAGCCATGGCGCTGGAAAACGACGAGTATGTCCTGGCGGTGGTCGACCTCAAGGAATATACAGACAAGCCGAATCATTTGAGGCGGATAAAGGGGAGGATAATCGGCGAGGGGGGGAGGGCGAAGAGGACAATAGAGAGCCTGGCTGAGGTCTCTATGGTGGTTGGGGACAGCTACGTCGCTATACTGGGCAGGCTAGACGACGTGGAGGTGGCAAGGAGGGCTGTGGAGATGTTGATCGAGGGGAAGAAACACAGCACCGTCTATAAATTTATCCAGAGCTTGAAAAGGCGTTAAGAGGCGGCGGCCGCCTCGGCGGCTACCTCTTTCACCGCCACCTCCTCCTCTTCAGGTGGGTACTTCAGCACCTTTATCTTGGCCACCTCCACCTTCCTCATTGGCGCTATCTTCTTCGCGGCTAGGAAGAGGTCGGCGGCCAGGGTGCCCTCAGTTACCTCCTTTAGGAACTGACCTACGTCCATCTCGGCCGCCTTCTTTGCCAGCGTCTCCACTATCCTCTTCCTCATTGCCGACTTCTGGGCTGTGCCTACGCGGTGGGTTGTTATCCCCATGACGGTCACCTTCATAACCATCCCATCTTTCGTCCTCACATTGGTGATTGCGGTCACCTTACTCGTGCCTCTCCTCACCAGCGATCTGATGTAGTCCCTCGTCAGCTCCAGCCCCTTAAACCGCGTAAGGGCTCTCAACCCCTCGACTCTGTGTATCTGGAACCTCAGCTTGATGGGGAGGTGGGAGATGTCCTTGGTTACGTCGTAAAGAGAGATTTCGAGCGTCCTCATTAACAACTTCTGGGGCTCCGACGCGGGCACCTCGGCGACGAGCACCCCGCCCATGTACGAGGGGGCGTGGACGTTGAACCACTTCTTTAAGGCCCAGGGATCTCTCTTAGAGATGGCGGCCTTCTCCTGCTTGGCGACTGCCTTCTGCTTCTCGGCCATTGAATGGGGCTGTATGGTGCGTATTATAAATTTTACCACCCACAGCCGCGGATAGCCGCGGCAAATTATATAATAGTGAATATTTTACCACTCCATGGACGAGACTGACCGTAAATTGATAAGTCTCCTCCAGATCGACGGCAAAAAAACTTTACAGGAGCTCAGTGAGGAGATTGGAAAGCCCAAAACCACGCTGGCCGCCCGTATAAAGAAGCTAGAGCTTGAGGGGGTCATCATGGGCTACAAGGCTGTGGTGAACCCCTTTGCTCTTGGATATAAACTACTGGCTTTTGTACTTGTAAGCGTCAGGAGGGGGGCCGCGCCGAAGGAGGCGAAGCCTCTACAGCTGGAGGTTGCCGAGAAGGTGCTGTCGGAGTGCAGAGGCGAGGGGGGCATGCCCTACGTCGAGGAGGCGTATATAATCACGGGCCCCTACGACCTCCTGTTTAAGGTGTGGTCCCGCGACGTGAAGCAACTCTCCACCTTCCTCGTCACCTACCTAGCCTCAAACCCAGACATCCAGAGGACAGAGACTTTGATAGTTTTGGAAATTGTGGAGGACTGGAGGAGGCGGGTGATGCCACCTGCCTCTACGAGCTAAAGTGAAAGTTTATAAAGGATCTCAACCCACCTAGTCGTGAGCAGGAGGCGCAAGATGTACTACTACGAGGAGGCCCCCATAGGCCCCATAAGCAGAACGCCCGCCGAGACGAAGGTTTTCAAATACGTCGACTGCTCAGTGGTGGAGAAGAGCCCCACTTCTCTCACAGCGATGTGCAAGCCCAACACCTTGATCAAGGTGTATAAGGGTGAGGGGGAGGGGGGAGAGTACGTGGTTGAGTTTACAGACACCGACACGGGCCTCACCGAGAAACACCGCGTCGACCTGTCGGCGGCGGTTGTTGTGAGAAGGTACTTAGAGTCTCGGAGTAGGTAAAATTTAAAATAGTGTCGAAAGGTGTAGATTATGGAAGCGGTGGTATTTCTAAATGTAGACATAGGGGCCGAGGACAGAATTATTGAAGAGCTGGCGGCTATTCCCGAGGTAAAAGCTGTGTACTTCGTCTATGGGCCCTACGACATAGTTGTAAAAATCGACGCCCCGGACATCGAGAGGATTAGAACTATTGTAAGAGA
Organism: Pyrobaculum sp.; assembly: GCF_049971835.1. Classification (NCBI taxonomy): domain Archaea; kingdom Thermoproteati; phylum Thermoproteota; class Thermoprotei; order Thermoproteales; family Thermoproteaceae; genus Pyrobaculum; species Pyrobaculum sp. The sequence continues at coordinate 17,256 of NZ_JBMFKV010000018.1, read as the reverse complement.
CAAGGTGAGGAAGATAGAGGGGATTAGATCCACAACCACGTTGGTGGTGGCTAAATCCCACGTCAAGGCCACGCCGCCCCACTCGTAGTGTGCAGACTATACATCTCTAAGGGGCCTATCGACCTGTCCAGCGCCTTGAAGCTGGCGGCAAGGCACGACCCCTACATGCCCAGCGAGAGGAAGCAACATGGAGACGGCTGGGGCTTCGTCGCCGCGTCGCCCCACGGCTTTGTATACTATAAATCTGGCCTGCCCGCCTGGGAGGACCCCACGGTGGTGCCTATGAGAGATGTGGTTCTGGCCCACGCCAGGGCGGCCTCCCCGGGGGAGCCCAGGGGGCCGGAGCACTCCCATCCATACATGGCGCATCTGGGCGACGGCAGAATTATATTTGTGGCGCACAACGGGTCGGTAGACAAGCACGCCCTTAGCGCCAAGGTGGGTTTAAACCCCAGCTACTCCACCGACAGCTTCGTGCTCACACAGTTCCTAGCCAGGTACTGGGACGATCCGAGGAGGGCTGTTGAGGAGGCGACGTACTACGTAAAGACCGCGCTTAACTTAGCGGTTTTGGAATACCCAACGCTCAGAGCCTACGTCTATACGTTTTACCGGGGCCTCCGTGAGTACTACGCCATGTACGAAGTCAGGGCCGGAGGCGCAAGGGCCGTGGTCTCCTCCACGCTTTTGAGACATCTCGACCACCAGAGCGTGGAGTTAGAAAACGGCACTTTCCTCACCTTCTAATACGTAAAAACCGGCGCTGTAGAGGACATCTATTATGTAGTCAAATAGCTTCGAGGGCGTCTGGGGCTTCACCACCTCGGCCTCGCCTCCCTTTACAAATATCACTCCGTGTCTCATAGGCCGCATCTCCGGCGGCCTCTGGCCCTCGACTACGAGGACTATGTTTCTGGCTCTTTTCCACAGGCGGCGTGAGTATGACAGCCAGGGGCACAGCACGACGACGCCGCTTTTCTCAGCAGAGCCGTCAAGCGATATGTAATGCGCGCCGCATCTATACTCGCTAGAGAACTCATATTCGCCGTGTAGCGACAGCGCCCTGGCCAAGGCGTCTGCCCGGCGCTTCTTTAACTGTAGCAAGACGTCTAAAACCTCTTCGGGGGAGTACGCGGGGTTTATAACTAGGCCGATCTCCGCCTTGTACACAGCCGCCCTTCCTATTCTCAACTCGCCCGGCGCCGGCCCGTAGAAAGTTCTGTGGAGATCTTCATCAAGCTCTCCTGTGAGCAACCCTTCGAAAAACGCCATCAACGCCAGGTCTCGCGAATGCGCCTCCAGCTCGCTCCATAGATCTGCCACCTGCGCGCCTCCACTCTGCATTAGCTCCAGAATAAGCCTGGCTAGATAGGGCGGGGTGGATACAACTTCGTTGCTGAAATGCATCACGAGCCCCCACCTGAGTAGCGCATCCACCGCCTGAGGTCTTCCCAGCAACTCCATTCCCAGTCTGAGCTCTTGCTCTACTGAGAAGTTTCTCCCGTATTTAGCGTATAGGGAGGCGGTCTCAAGGTCGTCTATCCTCGACGACACGAGCTCCACCAGCTCGGCGGCGTGGTCCTCCGCCGCCTTGACGTCCTCCTCAGCGGCGCCGCTTGAGGCCTCCCACAGCTGTTGCCAGCGGTCTCCATACCTCAGCTGAAAATCTCTAACGGCCACGTCCTCGTCTCCGCTGAACACAGCCCGCTGGTACCGCGCCTCCACGAGCAAAATGTCCACGTAGCCACCATGCCAAGTATTTAAATCAAAGCTGTCCCCATCTGTGTGAAGGGCTTCAAGGCGCTTACGCCAATCGCCGAGGCCCAGAGAGTTATAATCAACGCGGTGGCGCACAAACCCGCGGCGGGGAGAGTGCCGACGCCCCAGTCCGTGGGTCTCTACGCCGCTGAAGACGTAGTGGCGCCCGTCGACGTGCCGCCGTTCGACCGTGCGGCTTTTGACGGCTACGCCGTGAGGTCAGCCGACACCCTGGGGGCCTCCCGTACAAACCCCATCACCCTGAAAAAGACGGGCAAGGTAGTCACGGGCGGGGAGTACCAAGGCGCGTTGGGACCTGGCGAGGCGGTGGAGATAGCCACCGGGGCGCCTCTGCCCAGAGGCGCAGACGCCGTCGTGCCCTACGAAGAGGCGGCGGATAGGGGGGATTACATCGAGGTCTACAGACCGGTCCCCCAGTACTACTACGTGTCGAGGAGGGGGGAGGACGTGGCGGCTGGCGAGGTGGTGTTGAAAAGAGGGAGGAGGATCAAGCCGTGGGACGTCGGCGTCTTGGCGTCGCTGGGGATACGGGAGGTCTCGGTGTATAGGGTGAGGGCCGCCTTGATTTCCACCGGTAGCGAGCTGGTGGAGCTTGAGGAGGCCCCGCCGCCCCCGGGGAGGATAATCAACAGCACTAGGCACGTCATCACGGCGCTTTTGAGAGATATGGGCGTCGAGGTTTCCTACATGGGTATTGTGCCAGACGACGAGGAGAAGATCCACAGCGCCGTGTCGAAAGCCTTGCCAAGCCACGACATAGTGATCACCACGGGCGGAGTCTCGGTGGGGGAGCCGGACTACGTGGTCAAGGCCGTGGCCCGCCTCAAGCCGGAGGTCTTAATCCACGGGATAGCCGCGAGGCCCGGGAGGCCCAACAGCGCCGCCGTCGTGAACGGGAAGCCTGTCGTGATGCTGTCGGGCTTCCCCGTGGCGTCTATAGTTGGGTTTGAGGTTTTTGTAAAACCTGTAATCCTGCACATGGTGGGGGCTAGGGAGGAGCCGGCGCCGGTAGTCAAGGCCACGCTCACCAGGCGGGTGACCACGCCGATAAATGTGAGGAGCTTCGTACGTGTCAGAGTAGTGAGGCGGGGCGGGAGGCTGTACGCAGAGCCGCTGGCGGTGACCGGCAGCGGCGTTTTGTCGACGCTGACAAGGGGCAACGGGCTGTTGATTATTCCAGAAAACCGCGAGGGCTACGACGAGGGGGAGGAGGTGGAGGTGGTGCTACTGGGTCCTGTGGAGGGCTAGCCCTCCCACTTAATCCTCCCCGACATCTCATACCTCTGGTAGCCCCTCGGAAGCTCCCTCAGCGCCTCCTCCACAATCTCCAGCGCCTTGTCCAGCGCCTCCCTCCTAGCCACTAAGTCGTACTCCTCCCAGCCAACCGGTATGAAGTCTAGGCCGTAGAGCTCCGCGGCGTACCTAACGCCGAGCCCAACGTCCGCCCTTCCCTGGGCCACCGCGGCGGCCACCGCCGTGTGGGTCCTCACTTCGTATGTGTAGCCCCTTATGCGCCTGGTCAGCTCCTCAAAAGACGTGCCGAGCCTCTCCGCGAGCTTCGCAAGCTGTATGTCGAGCAGAGCCCTCGTGCCCGTACCCCTCGGCCGGTTTACATACACCACGTCTTCCCTCAGCAGATCTTCGACGCCCCTAACCCCCTTGGGGTTGCCCCTCTGCACAATTAGCCCCTGTTCCCTCTTGTAGAGACCTATCACCACGGCGTTTTTAATCCCCAGCCTCTGTACAAACGGAACGTTGTAAATGCCTGTCTCAGTGTCCAGCATGTGGCTACCCGCCATGTCGGCCTCCCCCCTCCTCAGCGCCATAAGCCCCCCCACGGACCCCACGTAGACAGTCTTGACGTTGCGCCTCGCCAGCACGGCGTCTAGATGGGGGTCGTGGCTCCCGATGAAGTAGAGCTCCGCTGGTTTGTACTTCTCGAAGAGAAACACCTCCACCTCCTCCCCCTCGGTCATAAACTCCACGTTCTCCGGTATTACGATGTAGCCGTCGGCCCTCGCCAGCACGGAAATGGCGCCGGACTCCGCGTACAGCGGATACGCCCTGTACCCGCCGGCTCTGGCTATAAGCACCACTGGATACAGGGCGCGCCTCCCCTTCGCCCCCTCGACGCCGTAGGCGAGCCTCGCCCGGTACGTGGCAGGAGACGCGGGCTCTAGACACTGCAGCCTCAAGAGGAACGGCCTAACAACGGTATGGAATATCATCAAGGCGGAGGAGGGGTACCCCGGCAGACCCACCACCACCTTCCCGCCCACAGCCGCCGCTAGGGTGGGCTTCCCGGGGCGCACCATCACGCCGTGGAACAAGACGTCGCCCAGCTCCCCCAGCACTCTATACGTCAAATCTGCGACCCCCGCCGACGTCCCCCCGCTGATTAAGACAACGTCCGTCTCCGAGAGAGCGCGGGTGATCGCCTCTCTGTAGCTAGCCTCCTCGTCTCTCACTATGCCGTACAGCACCGGCACCCCCCCGGCCTCCGCCACGGCGGCGGCGAGGGAGTAGCTATTGACGTCGTACAGCTTGCCAGGGCCGAGCTCCGACCCCGGCGGCTCCAGCTCGTTGCCCGTAGAAATTATGCCAACCCTAGGCCTCTTCACCACGGGCACCCGCCTAATCCCCAGCGCCGCCAGTACGCCCACCTCCCTAGCGGTGAGCCTGGCGCACCTCCTCAACACCACCTCACCCGCCGATATGTCAGACCCAGCGCTCATTACATTCTCCCCCGGGGCCGCGGAGCGGAATATCCTCACCACGCCGCCCCTCTCCTGGGTGTACTCCACCATAACCACCGCGTTGGCCCCCCTGGGCAGAGGCGCCCCCGTGGCCACCTCATACGCCTCGCCACCCCTGACCTCGCCCTCCGGCCAGCCCCCCGCGTCCACCCTCCCGACCAGCTTTAAATCCACCGGCGTCAGCTCAGAGGCGCCGTATGTGGACTCCGCCACCACCGCGTAGCCGTCTACAGTAGAGCGGTCAAACGGAGGGACGTCCACCGGCGCCACGACGTCGCGCGCCAGGACTCTGCCATAGGCCTGGGATATGTCCACCTCCTCTTCGCCAAGCGGCTTAGCGAATTTGTACAGCACCTCAGACGCTTGTTCCAGAGTCACCAAGTCGTGAAAAATTACTCTCTTCGTCACTGCCTAACAGCGTTGCCAAGCTCCCTCTCAAGCAGAGCCGCGAGGCCGTCCTCCAGATACCGCCTCACCTTCTCCTCCACGGACGGCGGGATTTTCTCAAAAGCCGCGCCTTTGCAATCCACATAGGCAAACTTCACCGCGACCTGGAAGCCCTCCTCTCTAAACTTCATCTTCAGGAAGCCGAACAGCCAGTCCTCGCCGACCCTCAACCTAATAATCCTAACCCCCCTCCTCAACCCCCCCAGCCTCCCCAAGGCCTTCCTCTTCGCAATCTTCTCCGCCGTCTGTTCATCTACACAAGACATGGCTATATACACTTAAAGGTTTTAAAAACTGTCCCAGAGAGTGAAGAGAGTCCCCGTTTCCGAAAGGTGACGAATTCACGTACCGGCGGAAAAGTTTTTAATCCGGTTCTCAAAACCGGGTCATGATCCCCCTCTTCGACCCAGTGGCGCTGGGTCTATACGTACTGGGGTACATCGCCATGTTTATAGTGGCCGCCACCGTGGCGCCTAAGCTCGCCAGCTCCGTATCCGGCCGCCTAACTCTATTCGGCGCCATGGCGCTGACAGCTGTCCTAATTATCCTCACCACAGCCTTCGTGATCTACCTAATCGCGATAGTGGCCTTGCCGAGCCTAGGCGCCTACGGCGTGGGCTTCTTCATGGGCCTCATATTCTTCGTCGTTCTCATGAACCTGTTGACGTACCTGGCGTCGCCCTTTATGATAAACGCCGCCTACGGCGCGAGGCCGGATCCCCGCCTCCAGCAGATAGTTGACGAGGTGGCGGCGAGGCTCGGCGCGCCGTTTAAAATAAAGGCCGTGGTGGTTGACGGCCCCCCAAACGCCTTCGCCTACGGCAACTTCCTATCGGGCAGACACGTGGCGGTGACTAGCAGCATGCTGGCCATCACCGACAGGAGGGAGCTGGAGGCCGTCGTCGGCCACGAAATTGGCCACCACCTACACAGAGACAACGCGATTATGCTCCTCTTCGGCGTCCTGCCGTCAATCCTCTACTACCTAGGCGTCACCTCTGTACGCATGGCGATGGCCTCCTCCGGCAGTAGGAACAACAACGCGGCGGCCCTCGCCGCCGTCGGGGTTCTGGCCGTCGTCGTGTCCTTCCTGGTGCAGTTGCTGGTATTGGCCTTTAGCAGGTTGAGGGAGTACTACGCAGACACCGCAGGCGCCAAGGCGGCGGGTAAGGAGGCTATGCAGTTCGCCCTAGCCAAGATCCACAAGTTCTACTTCTCCAACCCGGAGGCCCACGAGGCGGTGAGGGGCGAGAAGTTTAGGGCGTTGTTTATCTACGCCCTGGTAAACGCCGTGGCGAACCCATTTGTGACGGTGACCAGATCCGACGTAGAGGCGATAAAGAGGTCTAGCTACTCCGTTTTTGAGGAGGTTTTCGCAACCCACCCGCCAATCCCGAAGCGGCTCAAGTTCCTAGACGAGCTCCAGCTTTAAAAATACAAACCGCTTTTTCCCTCGTGAGGAAGATTGTTTTAACACCCACCTACGACAGCTACGGCGACGTGGAGATCTTGTCAAATTTCCTAGTGGCGCTTGGAGGAGTGTACAACGTGTATAGAGAGGGGAGGAATATAGTTATTGAGCTCGCCGACGGGCAGTCGCCGGCTGAGGTGGTGAGGACTGTGTTGGATATGGGGCACGAGCTGGCCCTGCCCGTGTACGTCTTCACGGCGAAGAAAGGCCTAGACGACAGAGTGGTGGTTAGGAGGCTGGAGGAGCACCCCTTGATAGTAGCCGCTGAGTACTATCCGCGTTCTGGGAGGGGCGCAGTGGTGGCTGTGCCAGGCGCCTCGAGGGAGGGGGTGGAGGCGGCGCTCAGATCTGCGGTAGACGGCGCCGTGGTGGAGTCGGCCTCGATCCAGCCTATTAGAAAATCTTTCGGTTAAATTGCCTGTTAGGCTTTTAAAAACGGCTGTGGAGGTGCCTATGCCCACTCTATTTATTAAACCTGGGAGAGTTTTCGTGGCTCTGAGGGAGGAGGAGCTGGATCTGGTTGAGGAGGGGTGGGAGCCCGTGGCGAAGTTTAGAAGCCCGTCGCTGGCGCTGAGGGCCGCGCGTTGGTACGCCGACCGTTTTGAATACGTGCTGGAGTGGGGCTAGTAGACGAAGGCGAGCCCCCTCTTGATAAATCTCTGCAGAACTACGTAGAGGGCGACGGGCGGTACGGCGTACAGAAGGGCGGCCGCGGCGAAGCGGTTCCACTGGACGGAGTACACGTTAGACATGAGGGAGTATATCCAGAGTATTAACGTCCTGTTTTCACCAGAGAGGAAGAGGTTGGCTAGTATCAACTCTCCCCACGCGCCGATGAAGGAAAGTATCGCAGACACGGCCAGGGCCGGCGCCATCAGGGGGAGCACCACCCTCGCCAGCAGAGTCCCGACGCCTGCGCCGTCTATCAACGCCGCCTCCTCGGCGGATCTGGGGATGGTGTCTATATAGGTTTTGAGCAACCACGTGTGGTAGGGCACGGCCCCGGCGGCGTAAATCGCCGCGAGCGCCAGGAGGTTGTTTCTAAGCCCGAGGGCGGAGACTATGGCAAATAGGGCTATCAACCCGGCGATCCCCAGCCCCCCGGCCATCTGTGTAAACACCACGTAAAAAGAGAGGAGGGGGTCCCGTCCCCTGAATCTGTACCGGCTGAAGGCGTAGGCCCCCGGCAGAGCAAGGGCGATGACCATGGCCACCGTGGAGAGGGACACGACTAGGCTGTTTGCCAGTCCTCTCCAGAACTCGGACTGTTGCAAAACCCATTGGAACGACTCTAACGTGGGGACGAAGTCGCCCCCCAGCCTGAAGTAGGGTAGCTTGTTCACCGAGAGGAGAATTATCTGGAGCACTGGGTAGAAGAGTAGCAGAGTGGCCGCGGCGGCGGCGAGGGTCTGGGCGGCGCTAGCTTTCATACATCCCCCTCATGAGGCCGGTTAGTCTAATCGCCAGGATCATAAACACAGAAATTATGAGAGCCGAGGTGGTCAAGACCGCGGCGGCGAGGCCGTATTCTCTGAAGGGGGAGCCGAATGCCCAGTAGAATCCATACGCAAGTACGAAGCGGTCGTAGAGCTGGATAAAGTTCCAGAGGTAGGCAACTAGAAAGAACTGTAGCGACGCGGCGGTTGTCATAACTGTGGCGTATATGAGAGGCCTCTTTATGAGGGGGAGGGTAATTCTCGAAAATATGGTCCATCTACCGGCCCCATCGATGTAGGCGGCCTCGTAGGCGGCTCTGGGCACGTTAGCCAAGGCGCCTATCACCACGGTCATTATAAAGGGGTAGGCGAGCCACGCCTCTATCACCACCATGGCCGCGTATGCGTAGTCCTTGTTTACAAACCAGTCAGGCGGCTTAGACACGCCGAGGTAGTACAGCCACTGGTTGACGACGCCGTAGGTTGGGTCGAAGACGTACCGCCAAGCCACCACGGAGAGGATAAGGGGCAGGGCCCAGGGCACTATTAACAAGGCGCGCATTAAGGACCTCCCCAACACTTTGTCGGAGGACATAAGCAACCCCACAAAAGTGCCCAGAGCCACCTTAGCAGGTACGGAGAGGACAACGAAGATCAGCGTCCACAAGACAGCCCCCAGGAAGCCGGCGGAGGCGGGGCCGGCGAATATCGAGGCGTAGTTCGACAGACCCACGTAGTCGGGTGGTTGCCTTGCCTGTCTCAGCTCCTCAGGCGCCCAGGGAGGGGGAGGGGGGAAGTTTCTGATGTTTGCATTAGTAAAGGAGATGTAGATGGAGTATACAATGGGCCATATATTAAAGAAGAGAAAAAGGAGGAGGCCCGGTATTATTAACAACTGTGGCCTCATTTAACAGAGGCCTCTCGCGCAGAGATCTTTCGCCGCGTCGTTAACCGCCTGCTGAATAGACTTCTGATCGGAGACAATGGCGTTTTGGATTACCAAATCCACAGCTCCCCAAACTGGTTGCATCTTTGGCGACACGGGCATGAGGTACACGTTTTTCACCGCCTCGTAGAAGCCCTGCACTATGGGATCCTGCACCTGTACGTCTTTCAGCACTGGGACGTAGCCTAGCTTATCAACGAGAATCTTGGCCACCTGCGGGTCTGAGGTGAACCACTTCATGAAGTCTATGGCCTCCCTAGACGCGTAGATTGTGACGTAGAACATCTTCAACCCTCCGTAGGGCCTCGGGACGTAGGTGCTGTTTACGGGGGGTAGCGGCGCCACAAATATGTCAAGCCCTTTCTGCTTCACCGCGCCGATGCTCCACGGCCCGTTTACCATGCACGGCGCCTGGCCGCTGAGGAATAGACTCACCTGTGTGTTGTAGTCGGTGGGGTTGGGCCCTACGTAGGGCATGATGTACGTCTTGAAGAAGACGAACCCGGCGATAGACTTGGGATTTGTCAGCCCCTGCTTTTCTGTCTTGTCGTCGAAGTAGTAGCCGTCGGCGCCGTGTATCCACGCAGAGATAAAGTAGGGATTTACAACGTACGCTATGCCGTAGCTCTGAGGCGGCTTGTTGTACTGCTACATTATCTTCAACAGGTCGGCGAAGGTTTTGGGAGGATCTGCCACCATCTTCTTGTTGCATATCAACGCCACCGTCTCCGCAGTGAACGGCAGGCCGTAGATGTGTCCCTTGTACTGCGGCATCGACAAGGCGAATTTCGGCAAGACGTCAGCGACCTCGCTATCCACCGGCTTCAACACGCCGGCCTCAACCATCAGCCCAATCCAGTCGTGAGCCCATATAAACAAGTCGAACTTCTCGCCTGTCGACATAGCGGCAAGAACCGCCGTCTGGAGATCAGGAGCCTTGTTTTCAAACACTACCTGGACGTTGGGATGGCTCTGCATATACATCGCCGCAATTTGTTTAAACACAGACTCCTCCTCTGGATTAAGCGCGTGCCAAATCCTCACAGTGACCTTCTGGGCTGGGGGTTGCGTAGTCGTGGGCGTCTGAGTTGGGGACGGAGCCGTGGTAGTCGCAGTGGTTGTAGCCGTGGGCGTCGTGGGGCTTGGCGTCGCTGTTGGCGTCTGGGTAGTGGTGGTTGTGGTAGGCGGTTGCTGGGTGGCTGTCGGCGTGGTCTGGGGGGGTGGGGAAGGTGTGGGAGGTGGGGTGGTTGTTGTGGTCTGGGGTTGTGAGACTATGTAGCCGAGAGCCGCGGCGATTATGATAACAACTGCCACTAGACCTATTAGGAGGTTTCTGTTCATATCTAAATAGATAATTGTAGTTTTTATAAATTATCTGCGTCTTAGTAAAATCCCAGCAGCGACGCCGGCGGCCAGGGCTACGGCCGCCATGGCCAGTGAAGTGGCCCAGTCAACCTCTTTCACAATCTGCCTCTCGGTGTTGGTGACTGTAGCCACCGCCGTGGTTGTCCGGGTTTCAATCCGCGTCTCAACTGTGGTTGAGACTTCACGTGTTGTCTGCGTGACGGTGACTGTGATGGTCGCCGTCTGTGTCTCCGGCGGCTTAGACGCGGAGACGTATGTACACACCACTGCCGGCTTACCTACGTAAGTCCCGTTTGGCAACCTGGCGACTTTGTACGACGTCAGCGCCTTGATCTGCTGGTCGGCCGTGTCCGCCAGCAGGTCGAAAACTCTAGGCGCCACGCCGGCCAGCACGGCGGCTGGGTCGGCGCCCCCCGCCGTCCACTCGTCGGCTAATACGCCGAAGTTTCTAATGTTGTCGGGGCCGTAGCCGTCCCACGAGGTGAGGAAAACTGTGAATTTCCAGTCTCTGCCGAAGTCGCCGACGTATTTCTTCGGCACGTCTGCCACAACGGTGTTGTTAGGCCCAGGTTTGATGGACATGGCGTCGTCTATGTAGGTGCCGTCGGGGTATACTATTCTATTGCCCCCGCTCCACCCCGGCCCTATTAACAGCGCCACGTCCCACGCCGCCTCTCTGCACAGCGCCACTCTGAGGCCCAGTGTGTCGTTTCTCTCGCCGCGGCCCTTGTTTATGTAGACGTGGAAGAACTGTAGCGAGAAGCCCGAGGGCCCGCCCCAGGGGTTGCCCCCCAGCTCCCTCACGCCGAATACAAACCTCAGCTTATCCCCCATGTCGTACACTGCGAACTCCGTTAAGTCGAAGACGCCGGGCTTAAACACTGGGTTCTTGGGGTACTGGTAGCGCCCCGTGCCGAAGTCGTCGCCCACGGGGTCCCGCGCCTTTATGAGCAGTTGTTGCGCCGCCTGGGCCTCGGGGACGCCCAGGAGGTACACCAGCCCCCCGTGCTCTACGTAGAGCCTACCGCCGGGCTTGGCGCCGATGAGACTTATCTGAGCCGCGCGGCCCACGGGGTAGAACCTCCCCCCGTCTGAGAGGTACACAGAGCCCGTGCAGGTGTCCACAGCCATGTCCGCCACTATGTCCAAAGGCTCGCCGCGGATGCCCCTCACAGCGCCTCTATAGATGTAGGGAGATCTAGGCACGTCGGGGTTGGATATGTAGAACACGCCGCATGGTCCCCCCTCCACCCATATATGCGTCGTGTTTACATATACCGTGGCTCCCTGATACGTCACAACTTTCCCCTCCCCCCTAGCCACGAGCTTATCCTCCCGGGGAGTGCCGGCTGGGTACGCGGAAGACAGAAGGTAAGGCGGGGGCTGTAGCCCGGCGCGCTGGTAGTACGCCTTCAGCGCCGACTTAGCCACGGGGTCGAAGGTGATGGGGGACCCCATGTCGTTGCCGTACCAAAACGGCCAGTCGCTGGCCTCGGCGACTAGAAGAGGAAAGAGCACAGACCACGTGCGGTTTATCCCGACGTCTTCACGCGCCTTTTTAACCCACATCCACCAGACGTTTTCGTCCGGGTCGCCAATCCACACCGCGAGACTACCCCCTCCCGACCACGAGCCCTCTGCTATCCTGCCCTTGACGCTTCGCGTCGGTAAGTCACGTATTGATTTGTAGAACGAGATGTCGAACCCAAGGTCGAAGTATTTAAACTCCCTGAGGGGGAGCTCCGCCGCCTTGTCCGCACACGCCTTTACAAAGTCACTTGGCTTCCATATCTTAACAGTGCCGTTTTTCTCCAGCTGAGACAAGCCTCTGAAGAAGTGTATAAGGAAGTCGTCTCCGAAATTGGGGTAGTTCTCCCAGGGGTTCTCCCCGTCAAGGGCCACGACCACCACGGAGCAGTCCCCCCTGGGGACTCGCCTCAGGTAGTTGACAAAATCAGCCAAGGCGGCCTCCGGCGTAAGCGACGAGTATCTAAAGCCTAGGTTGTCTGACAGCGTCTTGTCTCTAAAGAATATGTAGAGGCGGCGTCCGCCGTAGTCCACGTAGTATAGGCCAAAGTGGCTAGCGCCTGGCCACGTCGCCCTCAAGACGTCCTCGTCTGTCACGGTCCACGTGTAGTTATACTCGGCGAATAGCCTCAACACCTCGTCGTTGACGGCTTGCTCCGGCGGCCAGACGCCGAGCGGCTTAACCCCGAGATACCTCTGGAATAGCCCGTTGCTGAGGGCTATATGTATCTTCAAATCGTCGTGGGCTCCCATGTCGGCTAGCAACGGCATGAGGGGGTGGGAGTAGGGCACGGGCACGAGCTCGACGGCGCCCCGCCGCGCCAGCTCTCTGTACAGAGGAAGCACCTGCCTTATGAGTTCCCTATGCACCTCGAGGACTTTTTTGAGGTCGCCGCGTGTAAAAGAGGTTTTGTTCCTCATAGCCCATATGTCGGGATACCTCCTCGCTATGCTGGGGTCTATCCACAGGAGGTTAAACAACGTGGCGAGGTCTAGAAGGTCTTGGTCGCTGAATTTAGAGACGATGCAGGTTACGTTTTCCGGGGGGCATTTGCTAAAGGCGTCGTTTCTCATCCCAAGCAACACGGCGTACCGTGGATGGCTGTAGAGAATATTCTGCCAATTGATGTCGAAGAAGCCGCCTGGCACCTTCAGCATCGCGTACTTCTCCTCCGGAGTCAAGGGCTCCCCTCTGGCTAGTTTTTCAGATATGCGGTATCTAAAATCTGTATATGTGCCGTTGGCGTACCAGTTTAACTGCTCTATTAAGCTACCCGACAAGGTGAAGGCGACGGGGACCCCACTTTCGTTTATCAACAGGGGGACCTTTAGATAGTTGCCGACGGCGTGCATCCTAACCCACGGCAGTATAAGTTCGTTTTTGTCGAAATCTATATACCAGGGCTGGTGGTTGTGGAAGATGAAGACGAGGTTTACGGGCTGGGCGGATAGGAGTACAGCTAAGAAGAGGATGTAGAAAACCCTCCTCATACATCTCTCTATCTACATCTTTATATACGTGGAGTACCTATGCCAGATGGCGGTGCTTGTCGTCTTCGCGGGCGGCCGCTCTGTTAGATTTGGACGGGATAAGTGCACCCACCACATAGGAGGGAAGCGGCTGATCGACTACGTGATAGAGGCTGGTTTGGGCGTGGCTAGGCGCGTCGTGATTGCGGCGGGGCAGAACGCCGCGCTGTACCAAGGCGAGGACGTGCTTCTAGACAGCCAGCGCTTCTCGGGGCCGCTCGCGGCGGTGGACGCCGCAGTGCACTCCGTAGACGATGTACTACTGTTTGCGCCCTGCGACGCCCCGTATCTAAAGGCTAGGGTGTTTGAAGCCCTCCTAGACGCCGAGGCTCCGCTAGCCGCCTGGGTTTTTCCCAACGGGAGGGTGGAGTCGACAATTTTCAAAGCTCAGCCAGCTCCGGCGAGGGGCGCGCTTGATTTCCTAAGCCGTTTTAGGAGGGGCAGAGTTGACGACTTGTTTAGAATTGTCCCAACAGCGTTCCTCTCAATGGAGAGGCGCGGCGTAGATCCAAGCTGGTTTATCAACATAAACAGACCCGGCGACTTGGAAAGGAGATTTGTAGAAATTAGGCAGAGGATCTTCGTCGAGGACTATGTGCTTCGCTGGCCCCAGCCTCCGCTTGTGAAGTGGCTGGAGGCGGGGGACGTGGAGGCGCTGAGAGAAGAGTTTTTGAAGTATGTAGAGGCCGGTCTTCTCTCGATGGCGGCGCATGTGGCGAAGGACCTCGCCGCCGCGGCGAGGGGCTACGGCGTGCTCGCCGAGGCTATATACGACGCCGTTGATATAGATAAGGCGCGCTAGGAGTAGACCGTAACTTTTAACGTACTTAGAGGATAATTGTAAGCTGTATTACCGCGGCTTTTTATACCTGTATACGTACACGTACATGTACCGGGTCTATCTAAACCCCAAAGAGGAGAGGGTCCTCGTCTCAAAAATCAAGGTTGTGGGAGAGGGGTGGGTGCTGATCGCCAAACACACAAACTGGGAAAAGGCCTATAGAAAAGCTGTGTACATAGCCAACAAACTCGACTACATACTGGAGTGGTTTCTAGAAGATCAAGTAGAGCAGGCGCTTCAAGTTTTTAAAAACTAGACAACTCCCCCAGCGTGAGGGCGGCCTTAGTCTTATCGTTGCTGGCTTTTCTAGCTCTATCGGCCACGCCCTACGTTGACCGCGCCGTGGTTTCGCTAAAACAGTGCCTCTGTATGGCGCCTCAGTGGCTGTACCTAGACGTGTGGATTCACGTAGAGGCAGGGGGAGGCGCGCCAGCCGAGGGGGTGCTCTACTGGTTTGACAACGGGTGGAGGGGGTACTGCCGCCTGGGCAACGGGGTGGATATCTACAACACATGTTCCATCCCATACGCCTCCCGGGGCATCGCCATCGCGCTTGTTCAAGACGGGCGGGAAGTCGATAGAATAGAGATCTGGGGCGTCAAGGTGGAAAACGCCACCTGCACGGCGGCCCCCGCGCTGAATATACTCAACAGAACCACCTCCTCCTCGCCGCCGCTTGCCGTGGTCACGCTTAGATCTACCATGCTCAGCTCTGTAGGCGCCGTATTTCAAAGCCAGAACTACACAGCCACCAGATTGATTTCGGTAAGGGGGCTCAACCCGTGCGACGACTATGTAATAAAGCTCTTTTTCTACATGCCGGAGGCCTCTCCATGGCGGATACACCTCGCCGGAAACATCTCATCCCCGCCCCTCACAGTGACGAAGACTGTGACAGCGACACGCACAGAGACTGAGATCGTTACCTCAACGGTAACAACCACCGTCACCCAGAGAGAAACCGCAACCACTAGGGAAACTGTTACAAGAGTTGAAACTGTCACCTTGACGCTGACCTACACAACAACTGAGCTGAGCGTTGTCCGGGAAATCGATTCGAGGAGTGTGGCCCTGGCGTTTCTGGGGGTGGTTTTTCTAGGCGCCGCCTTGATAATTTTAATAATTGGTGGCAGAAGGAAGTGATGTATAGGAGGTTCTCCGAGCGGCGGATACTGACGCCCGGCCCCACCGAGTTGCCCCAGAGCGTAAAAGCTGCATTGGTGAGAGAAACCACAAACCCCGACCTGGACCCCAGATTCTTCCAGGAGTATAGGGAGGTGGTGGAGATGCTGAGGCCTATCCTCGGGGCGTGGCGCTCCCGTGTATATGTGTGGGTTGGGGAGGCGATGCTCGGCCTCGAGGCGGCTGTGGCCAACGCCGTGAGGCCAGGAGCCAAGGTGCTGGTGGTGGACAACGGCGTCTACGGCGCGGGGTTCGCCGACCTCGTACGGATGTACGGCGGCGTGCCCGTAACGCCGGGGTTTAACTGGAGGAGGGGCGCCGACCCGGCCGCCGTCGAGAGGGTTTTGGAGAGGGAGAGGGATGTGGAGGTTGTGACTCTGGTCCACTGCGACACGCCCTCCACCGTGTACAACGATCTGAGGGAGATCGCCAAGGTGGTGTCGAGCCACGGCGCCCTGCTCATAGTCGACGCGGTGTCCTCCATTGCGGCCGACGAGATAAAGATGGACGAGTGGGGCGTGGACGTGCTTATCGGCGGCTCTCAGAAGGCTCTCAACGCGCCGCCTGGGCTCACCATACTGGCGGTGAGCAAGAAGGCTTTTGAGAAGGCCGGGGAGGTTGGCCGCCAGTCCTTCTACATGAGCTACCGCGTCTGGGACGACTGGCTTGAAAAAGGCGGCTTCCCCTACACCATGTCAGACGTGTTGCTGTACGCGCTGAGGGAGAGCCTCCGCAGGATACATGAAGAGGGGCTGGCCTCTGTCTACCAGCGCCACAGAGCCGCCAGAGAGGCGGCTAGGAGGGGGGTGGAGGCGCTTGGCTTGGAGCCCTACGTGGAGCGTGTAGAGTGCAACTGCCCGACGGCCACGGCCTTCAAGACGCCGGTGCCCGCCCCCCGCCTCCGTAGACATATATGGGAGAAATACGGCGTCCTCCTCGCCGGGAGCTGGGGCCAGCTGGAGGGCGACGTGATGCGCATAGGCCACATGGGCATCCAGGCCTCGGCTGACCAGGTGGCGACGGCCGTGGCGGTGCTAGGCGCCGCGTTGCAGGATATGGGCATCGCCGCCAACGTGGGAAAGGCCGTGGAGGCTGTGCTAGACGCCTTTAAGTAATGGAGAGAATCGCCGGCGTACACTTGAAGTGGTACCAGAGACATATTTCACACATGGCATCTGCGCTGGAGGCGGCTGAAGACGGCGATAGAAGATCTGCATGTTACCACGCCTACCAGGCGGTGACGGCCCTGCTAAGCGGCATACTAGGCCTAGACCCAGATACGCCGGGAGCTGTCATGAAGACTCTAAAATCTCTATTATTGAAAGTCTCAGAGGAGGTTCCACAAGACGTCGAGAAGTGCGCAGACAGACTTGAAAAGGGGTACTTCGGCGAAGAGTCTGCATGTGTAGAATGCGCCGAGGCGATTACAGACTACCTACATCAATTTCTCAACCTACCCCACAATACATAACCGCCGCCGGGGGTTGGCCCCAGGCAACCATAAACCCCTCACAACCTAAGCCGACAGCTGAAACCCCGGAGATGTATAAGGCCCCCGGCGCTGGAGGTGCCGACTACCCCTAGATCCATCCTCTTGTTTTCATGGTTTTGTATATTCTCTCTAGGGCTGTGACTATCGCTGCGTCTCTCATAGTCCACTGCTTCTCCCTCTCCCACCTCTGGTATACCCGGTTGAAGTTGGTGGTCATTATAGACTCCAGCCTGCGTCTAGTCTCCTCCTCGTCCCATATATACCACTGGAGGTTCTCCACCCACTCCAAGTAGGACATCACCACCCCGCCGGCGTTGGCTAAGATGTCTGGCACCACCAAGACACCACGCTGGTACAAAACCCGCTCAGCCTCCGGCGTAGTGGGGCCATTAGCCCCCTCCACCACAACCCTAGCCTTAACACCACCCACATTATCCCCACGAATAACATTCTCAATAGCAGCAGGAATAAGCACGTCGGCCTC
>NZ_JBMFKV010000017.1:0-20772 GCF_049971835.1 Pyrobaculum sp. | reverse complement strand
GTCTGGGGCGTCAGATGGGCCGAATATCTGCTCGGCGTCTCCGCCATTGACCACGTCTCTTATCTTCTTCTCTAGATCGGGACATTCATTGAAGTAGTTTTTATGGTAGTGCCACTTGAGGGCGACGGCCTCTACCGACTCAATGCGATCTTCATTGACTGCGTAGTAGAGGGCGCGTTTGAGGACGTCGACGGGGCCTAATGCCTCTTTAGGTTTGAATATCTTTTTGAGGTTTTCCAAGTCGGCGATCCCCAGACTGTGCAGGAAGGTTTTCGTGTCTTGGTCGTAGTCTAGGGTTTGCGCAACGACTCCGGAGAGTTTGAGGACGGCGGGCTGGTCCGGGTCTAGTGTGCTGTGTATCCACGGGCCGTCGTACAGCTTGGCGAATCTGGGCTTGCCGCATTTTTCAAACCATTGGACTGGGTGGGGTGGGGCCGGTTTGTGGCGTATGGCTTTTAGCATTGCCCAGAATAGGAATCTTCTGTAGTCAACGGGGAACTTGACCTGAGCCTCGACCTCTGCGGCCATTTTCCTCGCGTCGTTCTCCACCTCTGCTATAGAGACGTAGCGGGTTCTCAGAGGCAGATACCAGCGGGGCGCATCTCTTAGCGCGATCTGCGCGATTTTCAAGACGTCGCCGCTGGGGGCGCCGTAGAGAGGCAACTTTACCGCGTCGCTACTCCGGGCCCCAATTACCATTTCCCTAACTTCGTCTAGGGTTTCTTGGAAGTAGCGGGGGGCATCCTCCGCCTCGGAGCAGTGGGGCAGTGCGAGGTAGGCCGTACCTGGGACCACTGGGGCGCGTTGGATGAGTATGTCTATGCTACTTTCCCCCTTTTCCTCTATCAGCTCTATGCCCAGGGCTCTCTTCACGACGTCTCTGTATAGCCCGTAGACGTCCTCCCCCCAGCTGTAGCTTCTCTTGAGCTGGAGGTAGAAGTAGGGGTTGAAGCGGGGGGTGGGGGACAGGAGGACGTCGGGGCCGTGGCGCTCCATGTATCTCCACGCGGTGCCCCACGTGGCTATCGACACGAGGAGGCTACCGGCTCTGTAGTCGCCCGCCTTTCTCGCGGAGGATATTATAGACTGTATGCCTGGTATGTCTATCTCAAGGAGGCACCCCTCCCGCCTCATGTCGCCCGCCGCATCTATCCAGTTCAGCACCGCGGCGGTGGCGTACAGGTGGTCGAAGATTGTGTGGGTGGGCATCCGGGTGTCTGCGGGGAGCGCGGGGAGGCCGGCGTCTATCCACGCCAGCTCGTACGTTGCGTATAGGGCGAAGTAGGCCTCCCTCTCGTCGCCCGCGGCCTTGACCGCCTCGTTGACTTTTCTGGCGAATATCTCTACCCTCTTCTTGAGGTCGTCAAACGCCGGGATTTCCAGAGGAGTTCTCAGGGCGGGGTTGAATGGGTTGATCAGCTCCTTTGGCTTTACCCAGTACTTGGCCTCGCCCTCCGGCGCCAGGGCCCACCTGTCGAAGGAGGAGGCCAGCATGTCTGCGGCCTGGACGGCCTTGGCTGTCTTCTCGTCGGGGGCGCCGCCCCCCAGCTTGGTGCCTTGTAGGACCAGATCCAACAGCCTGCGGGCCTCCTCTTCGTGGGTGGGGCCGCCGAGCGGCTTAAAGCCGAGGGGCCAGATGGCCTTATATGGGGGGTCGTGGAGAAGGGCCCAGGCCTTGGCGAACCAGTCCATATTTATTACATTGGGCGGATTTTTAACTTTGCGCTGGCGCCGAGGCCGTTCCTCCGCATGACAGCCCCTTAGTAGCGCCGCCGCGGCTAAGGTTTATATATTAGGCCCATCTAAAGATTATGGCGGGGAGAATTCTCTGGGTCCTGGCCTTGACCTCTCTGCACCCCGGCGTGGGCCGTTCAGAGGAGGCCTATGTGGACCTGCCTGTCCAGAGGGACGAGTTCGGCCTCCCCGCTATATGGGCCTCTAGCCTAAAGGGCGCGGTGAGGGCTAAGGCGGAGAGCGGGCTCTTCAACAACTCCATCTGCGTCGACGCGTCTAGGGCCGAAGACTGCGCCAAGGTGATAGCGGCTTTCGGCCCCAGGCCGGAGGCCGCCTCTGAGCACTCGGCCGCTGTGTCTTTCCTCGACGCGAAGCTTCTCGCGATTCCGGCCCGGTCCCTCAAGGGGGTGTGGCTCTACGTGACGTCGCCGCTTTTATTCGGCTTCGCGAAGCTCTACACTGAGGCTCTGGGAGAGGGGCTCAACTTGCCCCAGCTCCCCTCGGTGGCCTCTGGGGAGGTCGCCCTCTCCGATAAGTCATACGCGGTTGGAGACCACGCGGTGATCAACGAGATCAAGCTCAAGGTGTCTTCACAACAGGCGCCCCGCCTCGACCTCGACCCGTTTAAGAAGGTGTCGCAGATACTGGGCGCACAGCCCGGCTTCGCGGTGGTGAGCGACGAGGATCTGCCTAGGATCGTCAGGAGGAGCCTCATGGTGCAGTATAGGGTGAGGCTCAAGAAGGAGACCAAGACGGTGGAGGTGGGGCCGTGGAGCGAAGAGTACATCCCGCCCTTCACGGCGTTCGTGACCGGCATCTACTGCAACGGGAGGGCGAGGACCGCCGTTAAGGTCAAGGTGCGCTCTAATGATCCTAATAAGTTCGAAGAACACACGGTGCAGTTGAAACAGTTCGACCCGTGCGAGTACGTAGAATCTAAGGCTAAGGGCCCGTTGTGGATCGGGGGGAAGGAGACGGTGGGGAAGGGCCTCGTGGAGATACTATGACGTGGCTTGAGAAGGCGCTTGCCTGCGTGAAGTACGTCGAGGCCTACTGCGATGAAGACGCCAAGTCGGCGTTTAGGACGAGGGCTAGGCAGATCCCCTCCGAGATCTACTACATAGGGTCTGCGTACGCCTTCGCCATACTGGCCGCTAGATCCAGCGAGAGGGATATATACGCCGGAGGGAGCCTCGAGGAGATGGTTAAGGCCATCTGCGGCGATAGGGGGAAGGGGAGGGAGGAGAAGGGGTACGCCCTCTACGGGGCCTGCCTTCTGGAGGCGTTTAGGGAGCTGGGGATACCGGTAAACAACCTCGCCGAGACTTTAAAGTCGCTGGACGAGAGGGGGGCTCTCGTTGATCTAGAGCTGGCGGAGTACGTGGACTGGCTTAAGAAGCTGGCCGAGGCCAAGTTCGAAGCTGAGAGATGAGGGCCGAGTTCGAGCTGACGATAGCTACGCCGCTTTCCGTGGGGTGGTATGAGCCCGACATTGTAGACAGGAACTTCTACGTAAGGCCGACGTCCGTCAAGGGGGTTTGGCGCTGGTGGGCGAGGGCGTTCGCGCTGGGTGCCTTGTACGAGGCTGGTTGTCCCGACATGGGGAGGGCTTCCGAGATGGTGGCCCGGTGGGGCTTCGGCACGACGAACGCCGCGTCGAGGTATAGGCTGACTGTAGAAGTGTTGCAACAGCCAAGGGTAGAGAGAGTCGCCAAGAGGCAGAAGAGGGGGATCCAGAGACTGGATCTAATCGCCTTAAGCCGCGAGGTGGAGTACGCCGTAGGCGGCCGCTTCAAGCTGGTGGTGGAGGGCGAGAGTGAGTATTTTGACCTCTCGGTGAGGATACTCGCCGTCGCGTTGACTCTATCGGGGCTGGGGAAGGGGGGCAGAAAGTCGCTAGGGGTCCTCGATGTGGTGAGCGCGAGGGGGAGGGCGCCGCAGGAGCGGGACGTCAAGAGCTTGGTCGAGGGTGTCCGAAGCCGCATAAAGGTTGACTGCAGGGGCTCCAGGCCTCCGTTGCCGCCTGCGCCGGCGGTGGCGCGCGACGTCTTCGAGGTGTATACGGCGCAGGCCGACTTCTCTACCGTTCACAACTTCTTCCTGAGGCCTAACAGAGCTAGATTGCTAGCCGGCGACTACGCCGCGCCGGATCCCATGGATCGCCTGGCGTGGTTCTTCGGCCTGCCCAGGGCGCAGAGGGGTACCGGGTATCTGCCGCCTCAGCAAGGCCAGGAGGTGAGGAGGGCGTCGGCTGTCTTCGCGGCGGCACACGGCCGCGGCCACTTATACGGCGGGGGGACCTACGTCTCTATCTTTCTCTCCGATGACTGGCCGCGCCAGCTGAGGTGGGTCGGCGCCTCGGGGACGCAGACGTTGAACATAACCCCCAGCGAGATATTGAGGGCACGCGATCTCTTCGTCTCCCTTATACAGAAGGCTTGGAGAGCGCAGAGGATATGGCCGTGAGGCGTTCCCCGCATCGGCAGGCAGGGCCCCAGTTGCCTGGCGGCCAGGCGCCGATCCAGACCAGAGGTCCACCGCCTAGGCGCGAGGAGGCGGGAGAGAGGAGAGGGCCTAGTAGAGTCGACTGCGTGGCTTCGGGCTACAACATAACGTCGTGCGTCATAAGAACAATAATAGAGAGGTACCAAGCCGATCCAAGCCTCGAATTTCCACAGTTGAGTAGGGAGATCGCGCTGTCTCTGAAAGACTACAAGCTGGATCTAAACGCCGTGAAGAGCTATCTGGCTTATTTGGAGAAGGCGCTAGGCTCGACGTATCCTGCCTTGTTCCGTGTCGATGTGGAGATCTCCACGCCGCTGGTGGTGCACGTCAGGAACCCCTACATGCCTCTCGAAATCGGGCTCGCGTGGCATCCCATACTCAACGTGCCGTACATACCGGCGACTTCGATCAGGGGGGTCTTGAGGGCGCGTGGGAGGGAGATATGCGGGGTATCCGCGGCGGAGCTCTTCGGCGACGTGGGGACGCAAGGCGATCTTGTGATAACAGAGGCGCTACCAACTACAGAGCTGGCGCTGGGGGCAGACGTAATTACGCCACATTACAAAGAGCCTAACTTCAGGGAAACTGAGGCCAAGCCGATCCCCCTAGTGTTTCCTGTGGTGAGGCCCGGCGCCACCTTTGCCTTCTTTCTTGCCTCCAGCCGCTTAAAGAAAGAGTGCGGCGCTGAGGTTTACAAATATCTCTCCCAAGCTTTGCAAGAGGGCCTCGGCGCTAAGACCAGGATCGGCTACGGCGTGATAAAGGTAAAATAAATCCACATTAGCTAAGAAGTAATGGAGCTTCTTGTTAATAATCTTAAGAATATAAGAGAGGCCCACCTCAAGGGGGAGAAGATCGTCCTCTACGGCCCAAATGGCGAGGGGAAGTCGACTTTAATCCATATGGCCATGTTGATTGTCTCAAAACTCGGCGCGCCTAGATCTATGTATGACGATAAGGTGTTGCCTCAATATGTTTTCGACGAGGCGACGGCAACTGCACAATTAGACGAGATATCTGTGGAGTTAAGACAACGCAATATGGTGGTTAGATATAAAGATAGGTCGTATACAATCGACGTCCTTTCAGGTGAGGGCGTGAGACTAGCCGAGTGGAGTGTCTGGCACATCACTACAGATGAGATTAACTACCAAGGCACACCTAAAATATGCAGGCAACCTGCGATTAGCTATACACCTATAGAGCAACGGGAGGGACTTAAAGACTTCGCAGTTACATGCCCCGCCATCGCCCAGTACATAGGAAATATACACTACGATTCGATGCAGACGCCGATAGGCTGGATACCAATAAGACACCTGTCCTACGGTGAAAAAAGATTTCTAGCTATGGAGGTTGCTATCTACAGCGGCGACTATGTGTTTATTGAAAACTTTGAGGCGGGGCTACACGTAGACTTTATAAAACTTCTCCTAGACCTCATCGGCGAGGTCCAAGCCACTGTATTCATTGAGACTCACAGCGGGGTTGTGGTAAAATACGCCCTCTTGAAGGGCTACTCGGTATACAAGGTGGAAAGAGGCTCTGCAGTTCCCATAACCCTGGACAAACTTAGAGACATAGGGCTATTTAGAAGGGAATATGAGGTGTACCAATCGCTCATATAAAAAATTAAATGATCACAAATCTCAATGCATTGATATTCTGCTTAAAATTGATATTGATCTACCACATGGGACGTGCTGTTGCATAGTAGATAGATAGGAATGCCGTAAGATATACCCCGGCAGATATGAGTCATGTGGGAGTCTTGAAAAGTGTTGTGTAATGTGTAGTGATGGACTTCCAGACTTACTGTGTTTTAACCCAGCCACTAAGTGTAGAAAGCGAATTCCCCTTTTTTATAAAATAAGGTGGCTTGCGGCGGTGAGGCTGTGGGCGAGTTTGGAAAAGTCGCGGCGCCTGCGGAGGGGGAGGGCGCGAGGTCTGGGGAGTGTACAGCAGCGATAGAAGACAGGTGGTTGATGATAAGGGCAAGGTGGGCCGCATAAGCGGGGCCTCTTCATCCCAGACGCCATGTCCGCACTTCATCTTGCAACGAAATTAGTGGGCTACCCGCCTCTGCAGACGCTTTCAAAAAGGCGGCGGAGCGCTGTGGCAAGTAGGCAAGTTTGAAACCTTAAAGCTTATGTATAGGGGCCCTAGCCCCACCTCTCCCACTGCTGTTTAGTAAGCGCGTCCTGTCCGCCCTCCCTGATGCCGCTGGCCGCCATCGGCTTACTCGACAGCTTTCCCCGTGAACCTAGGCACCGCATTAACTCGGCGACCAACTCCCTAAAGACGTATTCCACAGAGTTAGCAGATTATCTACTGTGGACGTGTACCGGTGTGTCTACCCGTCATCGCTAGGCTTCCCGTCGTGCCATTGTCAGGTTTAGGGGTAGAGTTAAATACTGCATATTCACGTCGTTTCTGTGTGGGTTAGGAATGTGCATAGGGAGGTGGCTAGCAACGCGGTGGTGTATGAGCCGGTTGAGGTGAGGCGGGTGCGGTATTACTACGACTCGGGTGTAGATGTCGTTTCGATTAGGTTGCGGGATGGGGAGCCTAAGTATGTCATCGAGGGGAGTGGAAATTTTGTGATTTTCGCAGATGACTTGGGTGTGTGGTCTGTTGATCTTGAGGTTAAGAAGTGGGGCGATGAGCACGGCGATGTTGTGAGGAAGATGAAGATGGCTGGGTTTGAGATATGGTGACGCCTTTGGAGGTTGAGGTGTTGGAGGAGCAGACGGGCGAGGTGGAGGCCGAGGGTCTGCTCATTACATATAGGGTCGTCGGCGTAAAGATTGCGAAGGTTGGCGAGGGGTACGCTGTGAGCGTTGCCACCGAGGTGGCGGCTAGGTTTAGGGAGGCGCCGTCTCCCCCGGTCGGCGTATGTATGGGGGGCGGCGTCCCGTATAGGCCTATTAGGTTTAGAGTTGTTAAATTAGCCCGCGCCGTGGTTAAAGCCGACGGAAGGGTTTTTGACGTCTATGTGGAGCCGCTGGCCGTCATGGCTGCTGAGGGCTTCGTGACGCCTCTAGGCGAGCCCTGCGTGGCTATATCCACAGCCGTCGGGTGGAACACCAGGTGATAATGGGATGTGGGGTGGAGTTTTCGAGACACGCGTTAGAGAAGCACAGACTCGACGTGGCGAAATACGCCGGGTTAGAGTTCCTAGAAGCCGTGGTCTCGAACATAGAAGCGGTTTTCCACCGCGGAGAGCCGGACGCTGTCCCTGAGAGGTTTATCGGCTTGGACCTTGAGAGGAGGAGGGCTGTGGTTAAGTATAGGTGTAAGACGCTACGCGTCGTGGTGGCGAAGACGCCGCGTTGCTACTTAATCGTGACTGTGTTTCCAGATCCGGGGACCCATTTCGTCGTGGAGGGCTAAATCTCTAGGAATTCTAGTATCCAGTCTAGGGGTCTGGAGAGGCCTATCATGAATCCCTTGACGTCGCTTTTCATGCCGCCGAAGGCGTAGCGGGTCGACTCCAGGTCGGCTCTGTATCCCAGCTCTCTGAGGGCTTGGCTGTAGGCCTCGATTACGCGGTCCAGCTCCTCGGCTGTGCCGACATCGAGGGCGAGGGCCTCCAGCGCCGCCACGTACTTCAGCCTGCCTGACCGCTCCATGAGCTCTAGGTAGTCCTCAGCCGCGTGGCTCGCCCCGCGTCTGCGCATGCGGTAGGCCAGGGCGTAGCCTAGGAGCGTTGGTCTGCCCCGCGGATCTGCTAGGTGGAGGCTGTAGAGGTAGGCTTTTCTAAACCTCATCTCCCGGCGGTAGGCGTCTGGATCCGCCCCCCTCGGCCTCCGCTGTATGTCTAGGAGCCGTATCGTCTTTTCGAGGTCGAATTTTTTGGAGGCGCTCAGCGCCTCTACCAAGACTACTTTCTCGGGTAGCGTGAGGATAGGGGGGAGGTACGCCAGGTCTTCCGGCGACTTTGCGTTGACTGCTTTCTGGACCGCCGCCATCGCCTTGGCCAGCCTCTCGCCGTCGATGGAGAGGTGGCGGATGAAGTCGGCGACGGCGTCGAGGTTCGGCTCGCGGCCTCTCCTCGTAGCGTATCCGAGGTTGTTCAGCCTCTCGGTTATCCAGCTCTGGTGGGGGCCGAGCCTCTCTATCCGTCGTATATGCCGTTCATACACCGCCTGCTTATCTAGGCCGGAGGTATGTGCATATGCTAGAAGTAGTAGTATTCTGGGGGATTGGTATATCCAAGTGCCGCGTTGGCCTTGGAAAAGGCTCGGCAACTTCATACCAGGAACAGCTCTATAGCTAGGTAGAAGTAGTCCTCTCCGCTCTGTGTCATCAGTCTTTGTTGTGGCTCTTCGCCTACTAGGGCGTCTCTTAGGTGTGTAATTGCCGACGCGGTCAGCACGTAGCCGCCTGGGGCCCTCCGCATCAGCGGCCTCCGCCTCTCCACCAACAGCTCAACTACCTGCGGTTCGCTTGTCACTGCTTCCGTGCCCGTCAGCGTCTTGCCTAGTTCTAGGGCTTTGTGTATATCCACTTCTGTCAGAGTCGCATATATGTTCTGCTTGAGCCAGGCGGCGAGGTAGGCGACGTAGAGAGCCTCCTTTGTTTTTACAGAGGCTCTATACATGTAGGCTATGTTTTTTAGATGCTGGGCCCTCGCCTTGACCACTTCCTCGGGGGCTCTGCCGGCTTTTATCTCCGCCACAATCCTCATAACAGCCCTTGGGTTTCTGAACTCCACGGAGGCGAGGGGCTCCCCCACCCTCCCCACCTTTCTCTCGAGGAAGATCTTCATGGCGCTGGGCGTCACGTCTTGCTGGAGGTAGTATATAGGCGCTATGCGGCTTTTGATCTGTATGTCGAAATGTACCCAGAGGGATGTGGGTATGGCGATGCCGGCGGCGTTTCCCCACCTATCCACGAGATTGAAAAACTCCTCGACGAGGTGGCTCAAATCTCTAAAGCCGTAGCTCTGTGGCTGCTCCACCAGCCTCTCGAACTCGTCCACCACAACGTGGTACCCCCTCTCCCGCAGGGCCGCCACTGCGTTGCGAAGCTTCTCTAACCCCTCCCCCTCTATCGGGACATCGACGTCCTGCAGACCAGCCGCCTCCCCTAGCTTGAGGCCCCTCTCCCTAACCCAGCCAAGCCCATCGAACCATCTTTTGTAGTGCATGCACTTCAGAGCTTTCTCCAGTTCCGCGAGGTTCGAAACCTCGCTGAGCTTCGCCTTCTTTTTTGAAAAAACGACTTGATTAGCCTTGAGGACGACTGACGGAGTCCCAGCGAGGTTTTTAAGAAGAGCCGTTAGCGTGGCCACGAGACTCTTGCCCTGTCCGTAGTGCCCCGCCACCGCTCCCCCAACGTCGAGGACTTGGTAAGCTTTTCTCAACATTTCGCCAAGCGCCGGATTTGCCGGCTCGCCGAATTCGCCAATCTCATTACATATCTCCTCAAGTGCTGACACCGCAGATGTGGTTATCATACCACCTCAAGCCTATCTTCAAAAGAATTTTTAAGGATTTCGTCTAGCTTTTCAATACGTTTTCGTAATGTGTCTTTATCCACTTGACAATTTTGTTCCTTTTCTTTAATTTCTAGATATGTAAGTAACATGGCGTAGTAAGCCACCACATCGCTCAGAGCAACAAAGTAGTTTTTACCCTCTACCCACTTCTCAAAACCCGCCTCATTTAATAAACTCGCCTCATCGCCATCTAGCTTATCGGCGAAAATTATTGGTTCGCCATAGTCACGTATAACTTGCCTTATGACTTTTCCAAGCTTCTTGCTTTCCACATTTCTCACAGCGTAGGCTTTTTCGACTGCGAATAACCTTGTAGATGAAATATACCGTTCTAAAAATTTCCCCGTTTCGCGCATGTGTATCCCCCAAAATGCCATTTTCAAGGCCTTGCGGTAGGACCCCCTCTCTGCAAGTAGATTTCCAATTCTGTGGCTCGTCATAGCAAGTTCCTCACTCTGCTTTACAACCGATCCGCGGAACACGACGACGCCGGCCCCCATGGCGCCGCAGTTTTTAGAGAAATCAATAGCTAATACAGTCGGTACATTTTCTGAATGTATTAGTAAACGCATGGAGGAAAAAATTGGGAGGTTAAAAATCTGGGACCGTTAACTGGATAGTATCTTTGCCAGGATGTTGGCTACTGCGTCTGGCATCGGCAGTGTCTGCAGTACGTCAAACTGCGGCTTGCCGTCGGCGAAGGTTATCTTGACTATGTTGACTTTGCGGTTGACTAGGTCGGGGGCTATTGCCTTGACGGTTTTCTGGGAGAGCCACTGTATGTTTTCTTGGCTGAGCTTGGTGAGGCCAGCGGTGGCTCTGAGGACGAAGGCGTGTATCAACACGTCGCCTTTGTAGTCTATCTGTCTGAGGGCGGTGACCACGTCGTCGGTGGCCTTGATTATGGCGTAGGCGGGCTCCTCGCCGCCGAAGGCTATGAAGACGGCGTCGGGGGCGTAGCTCTGTATCTGCGCCTTGAGGGCCTCTAGGTTGCCTGTGTAGGTGAAGATGGCAGTGGAGTTGGCGCGGGATGTGGAGTAGGCGGCGGCGCTCAGGGCGGCGCAGTAGGGGTCGGTGGAGGTGACGACGGCCACCTTGCCGTAGCCCTGGAACAGCACGGCGCCGGCCACCCTCCCAACGGCTGTTCTAAGGAAGATGGCCTCGGCTTCTGTGTAGGGCTTCACCGCCTTGCCGGTTGTCCTCTGGATGTACATGACGGGGATCAGCGCGCCGGTTGTGGCGTTGTACCTGGCGATGGTTATGTGGGTGGCGTTTGGCAACACGACGTAGATCTGGACTGTGTTGAGCCACGGGGCGATTCTCGTGTCGTTTTTAACAGTGGCGAACTGCTTCGTGGCGGTCCACGTCCTGGCGCGGATCACAACCGCCCCTCTGTATCCAGTCTCCGCGAGCGCGGCGAGGAAGTCTCTCGTGGCCTTGTCGACGACTTGCAACGGCTCTCCGCCGCCGCCGAAGGCTAGGAACACTGCTTGGTACTGGGCGGCCTTCTCGGCGGATGCCTTGGGGTTGGTGGCGTTGTAATCAACCAGAGCCGCCTTGACGTAGGGCGGGAGCGCGGCCGCGGCGGCCGCGGCGACGACTGTGCATAGGAGGTTGGAGTCCCTCACGATGGCGACGCTTTGGAACCTGGGCAGGAAGTTGCTACCTACCATGGAGCCGATGGCTTTCCTCAGCTCTACCTCGGAGGCGGGAACCTGGGGCGCGGCTGTGACCGTCGCCGTGGCGGTCACGGTGGCGGTCAGAGTAGCCGTGGTGGTAGACGTGACCGTCTGGGTGGTGGTCTGGATCGCCGTGATGGTGACTGTCTGTTGTTGAGTGGCTGTGACGGTCTGCTGGACTGTGGTGGTCACCGTCTTGGGCGGAGCCGCGGCGCCTCCTATCAACGCGCCCACCGCGATTCCTACGATCAGCAGTATTGCTCCAAGAATTCCGGACTTCATATGATCAGTTTCGAATTCCATTTATATCAGTAGAAGAAACCAGAACGGGAAGCGCGGGGGGACGGGTGGGTGAGGGACTCCGCAGATTTAACTTGTCGGGTTTTGGTTTGTAGTATTGGTAGTGTCCGCCGTATACACATATAGGTTTTAAAAAATGTATGTAGATAGCTTCATGGAGCTGGTTATGCTGTGTCCTGTCTGTAACTCGCGTTTTAGGGAGGGGAGTTGCCCAAACGGCCACGGGGGGCCTTACCTCTCCCGCGTCTTGGTGGGGGACTGCGAGGTGAGGGATTTCGAGAGGTTTTCGTTGCTAACCGGCACCGTGCAACAGCTTGTCCTCACCTCTATAGAGGCTGGGGAGGGGCCTGGCTACCTCTACCCCCTCCTCCTCAGGCTTAGGGACTTCGGGGTGTTGGTATGCAGTTGAGTAGGTTGAGGGAGCTGTACGGGGGGCAGAGGGAGCTTCAGAAGGCGGCTCTCTGGAATCTCTGGCTGGCGGCGAAGTGGGGGAGGTCTGCCAGGGCTGTGGATAGGGTGTGGGCGGCGCTTGGGGGCCGGAGGCTGGGGAACCCCGGGGGCGGCCCGCCGGAGAGGCCGGTGAACGCCTACATGGCTGAGCATGTGGAGTTTCTAGAGGCTTTTGACGGGGTTTTTGCCCAGGAGGCGGGGGGCGGAGCCGACAGGAACTCTATAGAGGTCCTCCGGGCGTCTTGGCAGTTGCAGAGCTGGCGCCTCGCCGCGGCGAGGGCGCTGGTGGAGGAGGTGCCGAGGGACTCGGCTGTGCTGGAGCCGCTGGCGGGGGACGGGGCCCTCGGCTACCAGCTGGTGGAGGAGGGCTTCGCCAAGTACCTGGGCTACGGGCCCGACGTGGAGCTGGCGTCTAGGGTGGTGCCGGGGGCTGGGTGGCACAAGGCCCTCTCGGCTTGCGACCTGCGGACCTCCGCCGACGTGGTGTTGCTTGTGGATAAGGCGGCGTGGTTTGTCGACGTTGTTAAAGAGCTGAGGTGTCTGGGGAGGGCGCTGAAGCCGGGCGGCCTCCTCCTCGTGGCTGAGCCCGACCCGGCGCTGGCCCCCGCCTACGCCGCAGCTCTGCTCCTCATGGGGGCGCTCCACGTGTTGCCCAGGGAGCAACTGTACAAGTTCCTGAAGGCGGCTGGGTTTGTGCAGATGGGTAGGGACGTAGAGGCTGTGCCCTACGTCCTCTCCGCCTGGCGCAAGCCGGCGAGGCTTGAGCTCAGCCCCTCGGACCGCTGGATGGAGTGAGGGCGCGGGCCCTCGCTATGTGCGCGGCGAGTTCCTCGGCTGTGGGCACGGCGTCGGCCATGGCTCCGCGGAGGTACTCGTCGTAGGCGGAGAGGTCTAGTAGGCCGTGTCCAGACATGTTGAAGAGTATCGTGATGGGGGTGCCCTCTCTCTTTGCCTTGAGGGCGAGCTCCACGGCGGCTTTTACTGCGTGTGCCGACTCGGGGGCTGGCACCACGCCCTCGGCCGCGGCGAAGAGCCTCGCGGCTTCGAATACCTCCGTCTGTCTGTACGCCGCGGCCCCGACTTCGCCCTCTTCTACTAGGAGGGAGAGGGTGGGGGCGCATCCGTGGTATCTAAGGCCGCCGGCGTGTATGGGGGGCGGCTTGTAGGTGTGGCCTACTGTGTGCATCTTTATCAACGGAGTCAAGCCGGCGGTGTCTCCGAAGTCGTAGAGGTACTCGCCCCTTGTCAAGGTGGGCACCGCGGCTGGCTCCACGGCGATGAACTTCACGTCTTTCTCCGCCTTGCCGGCCCTCTTCTCGTAGTAGAAGGGCCAGAAGAGGCCGGAGAAGGAGCTACCGCCTCCGCAGGCCCCCACGACGTAGTCGGGGTAGTCGCCGAAGTACCTAATCTGCTCCAGCGCCTCCAGCCCGATGACTGTCTGGTGGATGAGGACGTGGTTGAGGACTGAGCCGAGGACGTACTTGGCGCCGCTCCTCACTGCGTCCTCCACGGCCTCTGATATGGCGATGCCGAGGGAGCCGGGGTGGCTCGGATCCTCGGCTAGATACTTCCTTCCGGCCTCTGTGCGGTCGCTGGGGCTGGGCGCCACCTCGGCGCCCCAGAGCTCCATGAGGACGCGGCGGTAGGGCTTCTGCATGTACGAGGCCCTCACCATGTACACCGTGGCCTTGACGCCGAAGAGAGAGGCGGCGAAGGCGACGGAGGAGCCCCACTGCCCGGCGCCGGTCTCCGTGGTCACCCTCTGCACACCCTCCCTAGACACGTAGTAGAGCTGGGCTACCGCTGTGTTGGGCTTGTGGCTACCGGGGGGCGACACGCCCTCGAATTTGTAGTAGATGCGCGCTGGCGTCTTGAGGAGGGCCTCCAGCCTCCTCGCCCTGAGGAGGGGGGTGGGCCTCCATATTAGGTAGACGTCCCGCACCTCCGTGGGTATGGGAATCCAGCGCTCTTTGGAGAACTCCTGCCTAACGAGCTCCTTGGCGAATAGGATCTCGAACTCGTGCGGCGCCACCGGCTCGCCGTTTGGCTTAAGGTACGGGGGCAGGGGCTTAGGCAGGTCGGGGACGATGTTGTACCAGCTCCGGGGCACCATCCACTCGTACTGGGGGGCCCTGGCCATGCGACTAGGAAAAAACTTGTATATATAAGTAGAGGCGGCGTCGTGTTTAGGAGCAAGAAGGAGCTCGAGCGCTTTGTGGAGGGGATGGCGGTGTTTCGCCGGCCGAAGCAGAGGCTTGAGCAGTACCCCACGGATGCCCACGTCGTGGCGGCGGCTGTCTGGGACGCCTACATGAGAGGCCTCCTCGACACGGTGATTGACCTCGGATGCGGCACCGGGAGGTTCGCCATCGCCGCGGCGGCGATGGGGGCGCGTCTGGTGCTGTGTCTAGACGTGGATCCGGAGGCGCTGGAGGTGGCTAAGCGGGAGGCTGAGTCCCGCGGCCTCCTGGACAAGATCGACATTGTGGCGGGGGACGCGGCGAGGCCTCCCCTGAGGGGGAGGTTTAGGGTGGCGTTTCAGAACCCGCCCTTCGGCATCTGGTCCGGCCGGGGGGTCGACATCGCCTTTCTCGCCGCCGCAGTCTCGCTGGCCGAGGTGGTCTACACGATTCACAAGCTACCCACCTTGGACTACGTGAGGAGGGTTGTGGAGGGTTGGGGCCTCCGCCTGGACGTGCTAGACGTGGCTACTCTAAACATAAAGCCGGTTTTTCCCCACCACCGGAAGAGGCTTCACAAGGTCGAGGTGTTTCTGGGGGTGGTGTGGAAAGATTAAAAAGAGCTGGTTTGGTGGGGGCATGGCCCACATACCTGTGGAGATCAGGAGGGTGAGGCCCCCCAGAAAGGCGGCCGCGGCGCTGGTGTTGGCTGTGTTGGCTTTTCTGATTGTGGCAGTTTTGGTGGCTCTCTCTGTGTTTAGCCTCCCGGCGGGCGTGGTGGCTGTGGTTGTGGATCCGGTTTCGGGTACTGTGAGCAAACCTGTAATTGGGCCGACGGTGGGGTTCAAGGCGCCGTGGGCCTACCTCATCGAGGATACCTACGCCATTGAGATTATTGAGTTTGTGCAGAAGGAGAGGGCGGCTGGGAAGTGGACTTTCTCGGCGCCTGAGGTCTTGACAAAGGACGGGGTGGTGGTGACGGTGGAGATGGTGGTTAGGTACCGCATCGTGCCGGAGCGCTTTGACGAACTTGTGAAAAAGTTTCCCCAGGTGGACTACGACGACAAGGTGCTTGTTCCAAAAGCCCGCCAGCTTATTAGAGATGTTATTTCTAAAGTCTCGCTTGACGAGCTTATTGCAAACAGGGACGTAATTGCTAAACAAATTGAGCAACTGTACAGAGAGGCTGTGATTAACGATCCCGCCGTGGCGGGGCTGGTCGAGGTGCTGGACGTCAATGTGCAGAACTTCGTACTGCCGCAAGATATTGTGAACGCCATCAATAGAAAAATCGCCGCTCAGCAAGATGCCATCAGGGCGCAGTTCGAGAGGCAGAGGGTAGAGGAGCTGGCGCGGGCTAACTACACTCGCACAGTCTTGGCCGCAATGGCCGAGGCAAACGCAACTCTTACCCGCGCAGTCGCCCAGGCGAGGCAGATTATGCTCTTGGCCAACGCCACGAGGACTGCCATCGAGCTGTTGATTAAGGCGTCGGGCGCCAACGCCACCGAGGCAGTCCGCCTCGCCGAGCTGTATATCTACTTATCGGGGCTGAGGGAGGTGGCGCAAACAGGAAACGTCCAGATAGTGGCTGTGTCGGGTGGGGCGGGCCAGGTGGTGCCTGTGATACCCATCGCCAGATGAATAGGTACCTCCTGGCCGCCATCGTCGTGGCGGCCTTCACGGCCGCTCTGTCTGTGGTATTCCCGAGGCTGGCCCCCATCGCTATGAGGATAGGCGTCGTGGCTCTAATAATAATAGCAGGTTTTTGGGTGTATGAGTACCTAACTACGAGGCCTCCCCGGCTCGCGGGCAGGATCTTGGCTTTGTTGAGGAGTAGGGGCCCCATGACTCTGAGGGAGATTGTCCTCGAGGCGGGGGCCGACTACCAGGAGGTCGAGGAGGCTTTGAGATACCTCCTGGAGCGAGGCGTCGTGCGTAGGTATCTTAGAGACAATGTGGAGTACTACGACATATAGCGGGCGCCTTTTACTGAGGGGCAGGGGCGTTGCATATTTATACCTCCGGGCTCTCCCCCCTCTGTGAAGGGGTGGGTTAAGGACCTGCTGTGGTTTGTGGGGATTGTGGCCGCCCTCCTTGTGTACTCCGCCGCCGCCGGCGTGACGTGGCCTATCGCGGTGGTGTCGTCCTACTCCATGGAGCCCACGCTGAGGGTAGGCGACTTCGTCTTTCTCGCGGGGGCCACGTGCAAGTCGGTGGAGCCTGGGGACATTGTGGTGTACGTGGCTAGGAACCCCATGTGGCACGGTAGCTGGATTATACACAGAGTTTATCAAAAAATCGACGTGGGCGGCTGCGGCCTCGTGACGTGGGGGGACAACAACAACTTCCCCGACCAAGCCGCCGCCGGGGAGCCCCCGGTCTCTACAAACATCATTGGCAGAGTGGCGGTGGTTGTGCCGTACGTGGGGCTGTTCCCCCTGGTGGTTAGGCCCCAGGGGGTTGGGGGAGCGGCGATGGCGACGTGGATTGGTAGGTTGCTCGTCTTCGGGGCGGCTACCTACGCCTTTTACTACTACTTCAAGTCTGCGGAGACGGCGCCTAGGAGGAAGAAGAGGCGTAAAGCTTTATAAGGGTCGATATATCGGGTGTCTGTGAACGCCATAGTGGCGGAGGGGCTGGTGAAGAGGTACGGCGACGTCACGGCGCTTGACGGGGTGTCTTTCGAGGTGGCTAGGGGGGAGGTGTTCGGCCTCCTTGGGCCGAACGGCGCTGGTAAGACCACGACGATTAAGATCTTGACGGGGCTTACGAAGCCGACCGCGGGGAGGGCGTATGTGGCTGGCTTCGACGTAGTGAAGGAGGCGGCTGAGGTTAAGAAGAGGGTTGGGTGGGTCGCCTCCGAGGTGATTGTAGACGACGAGCTAACAGCGTGGGAGAACTTGGAGATTCAGGCTAGGCTGGTGGGGGTCGGGGGGTGGAGGGAGAGGGCCGCCGAGCTTTTGAAGTACTTCGGCCTCCTCGACGCGGCGGGAAGGCCTGTGGGGAAGTTCTCCACCGGCATGAGGAAGAGGCTGGAGGTGGCCATGGCCCTTCTCCACGGCCCCGAGGTTCTCTTTATGGACGAGCCGACGGTGGGGCTTGACGTGGGGGCGAGGGTTGGGCTTTGGGAGGTGGTTAGGCAGATTAATAGGGACTTCGGCGTGACGGTGCTCCTCACTACGCACTACATGGAGGAGGCGGAGGAGCTATGCCACAGAGTAGCTATTATCAACAGAGGGAGGGTCGTGGCGGTTGGGTCACCGGACGAGCTCAAGGCGAGGTACGGGGTCGACGTCGTGGAGCTGGAGGTGGAGGGTCCCGTGGACGCGGCGGCGCTTTCGGCCTTTGGAGAGGTGGCGATTAGAGACGGCGTTGTCGTCGTGAAGACTCACGGAGCCGAGGAGAAGCTGGCGGAGATCGTCAAGGCGGTGAGCGGCGTGAAGAGCGTGAGGGTGAAGAAGGCTAGCCTCGACACCGTGTTTATAAACCTGACGGGGGCCTCTATAGAGGGGGAGCAGGTGGACGTCCGTAAGCTCTATATGAGGGTTAGGTGGGCGAGGCGATGATTGCCCAGACGTACGCCCTGTACAAGAGGGAGGTGCTTAAGCTCTTCAGGAGTAGGTACATGTGGCTGATGCTGGTGGCCCAGCCCCTTATGTGGATCGTCTTCTTCGGCAACAGCCTCGCCGGCCTGCCCCGGGGCTTCTTGGCGCAGTACTTCGGCGTTGAGAACTACCTAGCCTACATCCTCCCCGGCATGATCTCCATCTCCATGATGACCACGGGGATGTTCGCCTCCATGAGCCTAGTCTTCGACAAGAGAGTGGGGTACCTGAAGCGGGTGCTGACAACGCCTACCCCCAAATCCGCCGTTCTGCTCGCCAAGGCCGCCGGCGCCATGACGAGGGGTCTGCTCATGGTCCCCATAATCCTAGCCGCCGGCGCCGCCCTAGGCGTGGGCTACAAGATAAACCCGGCCTCTCTGGCGGCGTGGCTCCTCGCCCTTGTGCTGGCCGGCGTGGGGTTCGCCTCTCTATTCACCCTCCTCACAGTAAACACCGCAGACGTCCACGCCCCCGGCGTCATCAGCAACTTCATAACCATGCCCCTCATGTTCACCTCCACAGCCCTATTCCCCCGTGAATTTTTCCCACAGTGGCTCAAGGCGATAAGCGAGGTTAATCCCCTCACCTACGTCACCGAGCTGGGGAGAGACGCCCTTGTATACGGCGCGCCCCCGGACCCATCAGCTCTGCTCTACACAGCGATTTTCGCCGCGGCGACCCTGTCGATGGGGGTGGCCGCGGTTGAGGCAAAGCTCACGGCGGACTAGGTGTTTAAAACTCCACATCGCCGACCCCACATGCCTCTCAAGATTCGGGAGTTGCCGGAGGGCGTGATAGTCCCCGTGCCGGGGACGGAGGCCTTCGCCGTGAGGAGGAGGGGCGAGGTATATGTCTACAGAGACGAGTGCCCACATGCGTACTGCAACTTCACCACCTCGGGCCTGGTGGAGGGGGGACTACGTCATATGCACCTGCCACTGGTGTAGGTTCGACTTGAGGACGGGGGCCTCGCTGACGCCGGAGCTCACAGCCGAGCCGCTGAAGAAGTTGCGCTACAGAATCGAGGGCGACGAGCTGGTCGTCGAGTTCTAGCGCCGCTCCCGGGCCTACCTAATTTTCACCCAGTAGCTCTCGGCGTCTCTAACAACGACGCTACGCCTCCGGGCTTCTTGAAACTCCTCTGGGGTGTAGGGGAGCACCTCCACCCACTTCTCCAAGCCCAGCCTCAGCCATACCTTCGCCACGGCGTCCAGCCTGTCTAGCCACCTCAAACCTGCGAAGTCCGGCGAGACGACTATTAAATCCACGTCGCTCTCCTCTAGCCAGTCCCCCCTGGCGTAGGAGCCGAAGAGGTAGGCCTCTGCCACCCTGAAGCCGGCCTCCTCCAGCGCCTCGATAAGCCTATTTACAATTTCTAATATCTTCGGGGGTGCCCTCATACCCCAGACTCCTGAGAACCCCCTCGACCAGGGTCAATACCTCGCCGGCGGTTTCGAGAGAGCGCTCGGCGTCTCGCCTAGTTACAACCTCGTAGGGTTGCCCCGCGGCGGCGTCTGGGTACCTAGACACTGTGTAGAACTTGTTCAACTCGGCGACGTCCTCCTCAAGAGAGGGGCTCAGCTCCACGCCTCCCCGCCTCAGCTCCCGGTAGAGCTCTGTGAGGACGTGGGTCTTGGGGGGCTCCCTCCTGAGGACTGCCAAGTAGAGGCTCTTCAGCGCCTTCTCCACGGCTTGGTGGCAGTGGAAGGCGGCGGCGCTCCACC
The DNA here is from genome assembly GCF_049971835.1 of Pyrobaculum sp. NCBI lineage: Archaea > Thermoproteati > Thermoproteota > Thermoprotei > Thermoproteales > Thermoproteaceae > Pyrobaculum > Pyrobaculum sp. Next base: position 1,089 of record NZ_JBMFKV010000017.1, on the reverse strand, counting down.
TCCTGGCTTCGAATAGGAGCCTCGCGGTGCAGTAGTCGTACCACGCCTCCCGAATCCAGTAGGCCGCCTCGCGCCTCACGCCTCTACCGCGCCTCTTCTTTTTAACGTTTATATTGTACAAACGGGGAGGCGCCATGGTCACGGTGAAGAAATACACCCTGCCACCGCTACCCTACGCCTACAACGCCCTAGAGCCCTACATAGCCGAGGAGATAATGAAGCTCCACCACCAGAAGCACCACCAGGGCTACGTCAACGGGGCAAACGCCGCGCTTGAGAAGCTTGAGAGGTTTAGAAAAGGCGAGGCGCAGATAGACATAAGAGCCGTGTTGAGAGACCTCTCCTTCCACCTCAACGGCCACATACTACACTCCATATTCTGGCCCAACATGGCGCCGCCCGACAAGGGAGGCGGCAAGCCAGGCGGCAAGACGGCGGACTTAATCAACCAGTTCTTCGGAAGCTTCGAGAAGTTCAAGGAGGAGTTCAGCCAAGCCGCCAAGAACGTAGAGGGCGTCGGCTGGGCAATCCTCGTGTACGAGCCCCTAGCCGAGCAACTGGTGATCTTACAGGTGGAGAAGCACAACCTCATGCACGCCGCGGACGCCCAGGTCCTCCTAGCCCTCGACGTGTGGGAGCACGCCTACTACCTCCAGTACAAAAACGACCGCGGTAGCTACGTAGACAACTGGTGGAACGTAGTCAACTGGGACGACGTGGAGAAGAGACTGCAGAAGGCCCTCAACGGCCAAATAGCACTCAAAATCTAACACCTAGCTTTTTCCGCGAAAAACCCCGCCGCCAAGTCGGCGATTTGAATCCCCGGCGTTTTGTGAGACGGCTTATTTACAGCCCTCGGGAACTTAGACGCATCCGCCAGCCCCACGTCCAGGACGTAAAAGTCGGCAGGCACCTCGACAAGAAACCTCCACAACGCCTTCTCAAACTCCACCTGAGACGTGTAGTGAACCGCGAAGTGCCTCACCTCCAGCCCCCTAAGCAACTCCTCCACTAGCCTCCTACCCCCACGCCTCTTCACCACACGCCACTTAAGCTCGCCAGAGACGCCGAGAGCCTCCCTAATCCACC